>DASQYE010000459.1:0-6682 GCA_035639355.1 Pyrinomonadaceae bacterium | reverse complement strand
GGTGGTACGAAACATGGGTATATCTTTGAGACATGCGATGCAGGCATCGGAGGCCGCCAGAATCTCCGCCATCTCAGACTTAGGACGCGTGCCGGTGAAGGTGACATTCGGCAGAGCCAGGTGGCGCGCCAGTGCTTCAAGGTTGGCGCGCTCTTTCCCGTCACCGACCAGAAGGAAGTGGATCGAAGCTTGATCGCGCAAACGAGCGGCAGCCCCTAGAATAATCGGAATATCATTGGCGAGGCCGAGCGCCCCTGCATAAGTGACGACGAACTGCCCGTTGAGCCCCAACTCTTCGCGCGCCCGCTCGCCCTTAGCGTGTGGGTCGAACATCTGCGTATCCACGCCGTTAGGGATCAAAGTAATCTTTGCTTCGGGCAAGCCCTTCTCGATTAGGTAATCACGGTACGCCGGTGAATTAACTATCAAGTGCGTGGCGCGCGCATAGAGAAAACTCTCCAGCCAGCGCGACAATTTAATCAGCAGCGGGTTGCGTAGGACTCCCATCTCAATGGCGAAGTCCGGCCACAGATCGCGTATCTCAAGCAGAAAGGGGCGACGGCGGATAGCAGCGACCACCCAGGCCGAAACCGCCTGAAAGATGGGCGGCGATGTGCCCATCACCAAATCCACAGGGCCGGCGCGCAGACCAGCCCAGATGGACGTGAACATAAAGCTGAAAAAGGAGACGACGCGCCAGAAAAAGCTGCGGTGCAGACTCGGATAGGTGTAGGCCCGCAACACGCGTACCCCTTCAATATCCTGCTCGGCAAACCATCCGCGCTGCGGCTCGATGACGCGTTTGCCCGTCAGGTAGCTCAGATCGCTGGCGACAATCTTGAAAGTATGCCCGCGCGCTATGGCGTGACGGGCAAATTCATAGTGGCGAGTGCCGCCCGACTCGTTCGGCGAGACGAAAGCCTGATGAATCAATAGAACACGCATTATCAAATTTCCAGGCGGTCTTCCGTCTCTCCTTTAATGACTATCGAGCTGACCAATGATTGCTGCCGAGCGTCACGGCTCTGTAAATCAACGCCCACGCTCCACCGCTCGGCGGCGATGTGCAGCGACCTGCCTTCGGTTATCACTCCGAGCGGCTCGGCGCTAAACACCGTCCAGAAGAGCGAGGAGGCGGCGGCATGCACCACCCTGTCGGCGGAAAGCGCCGGAGCCCGATAATCATAATAGGGCGATTGCCAGCCGCGCGGGCTGTGCTCGTCGGCTCGTACCAGAGAGTTGACACCTTTGCCGTCGAGCGTCCCCGTTTGCACATAATAAGGAGCCGGAGGGGTGTAAAGGGTCAACCTTCCACCCTCTGCGTCCCATTCATAGGGCGCATCCTCAAATAACCAGTGCAGCCTGTAGCGGTGCTCGCCAACACTGTCGAGGGCATCCAGAACTATCCAGCCTTTATCGCCCAGGCGAAGGATGGCGCGCCGGTGCGTAACCGGCGTCTTCAATCTTTGATAACCATTATGCTCGCCCTCCAGGTATGCCAGATGCCCACCGGCAGACCGACAGTCTTGACGAACGAGGCTTTCGAGCCAGGGAATCCAAAGAAACTTGCCGACTCGATTCATCTGATCCAGGTCGTCCACGGTGACGGTGTTATGGTAGGCGCTGCGTGCGAGCGAGTTGTTCCAGGGCTCCGGAGCATTGTAGCTGTATGTCCCGGCATCAAGCGCTATATTCTGCCCCTTCCACCAGAGGTCTAAATGCAGCATGTCAGCCTGGCCCGGTCGATCCTCGAAGCTTGCGCAACGCAGCAAGCAGAAGCCTTCACGGTTGCGCAGCGTGTAATATCCACCGGTTTCGGCTCGCAATTCCTCTCGCTTCGGCCTATCTGTGGGCGCGTCCAGGGCTTCTTGGCCGAACAGCCATAACAGGTCTTCATCCCATGGGCCGTGGTTGTAGCAGCGCTGCCCGTTCGACAAAAAGTGTGCTGCCTGGATGACGGGTCGAAAGTCTCTGTAATCGCAGTTGTTGAGAGGCAGAATCAGCGCTCCGTCGTTGTGGCCGTAGTTGGGAAGCCATCCGCTTTCCGTATCCTGCAATTGGTAGAGAAAAGAGCCGGCACGGCTGACGCGCTCGCGCAGTTCGGGACTGAAAGGCTGCCCGTGCAGCTCGGCCAGGCGTAGAGACCACAGGTAGTCTTGCAGCGCGAGACGCTGGTAATTAACGGAGTGCTGGACGAAAGCGCCATCAGCATAGATCAGCTGGCAACCCAGCTTCTCCAAATACAGGCGGCCCGTCTCCCTCCACTTCGGGGCGTCGGCCAGTTCAGGAAAGAGCGTGCCGATAGTCCACAACCCGACGCTCTCGCTAATGCTGTGATTGTTTCTCTGGCTGATGGCATAACTCAAATTGGCCTCTATACGTTGCCCCGAGATCGCCATCATCTGCGCCAAAGAAGCGACGCGCTCGGCACTGGTCTCTGCGGCGTCCAGGAATCCATAGAGACCGAAGCACCAGGCCATGACGCGAAAGCTGGTCTCCTGGCCGCACTTCCAGTTTGCGCCCCGTTGGGGTAGATTTTTTGCTCGCCAATCTTCGACGAGCTGCCAGAAAAGCGCCGCATAGGTTTCATCGCCCGTCCGCCAGTAGGCACGCACCAGCGCATAGACGAAACCGAAGCGATTCAGCTCCCAGATGACCTTGATGTCGCCGTGGCCGAAATCCGCTATCTCGCTCCAATGCCGGTCGGATGGCGCGGACTGTTTGGTGAATGGATTGGCGTGCCAGTTCGGAGGATACCCGGCCTGTCCGGCCTTGTGCTCGAAGTAACGAAAGGTTCCAACGGCGATCTCATCAGCCACGCCGACCGGCGTCTGAGTTGCATCCGCGTCCCACCGGCTGAAGTAGGTTTTATATTGCTCGCGCGAGGTTGAGTTAAAGAAGAACCGAGGCGCGTTGCCGCGACGATAGCCCATGTATGCTTCGGGCTCGGCCAGCCTGGCGTTATTGACGAACCTGCCTAAAGGCTGTTCGCTCCAGCCCTTCGCCGGCATCTGGCGACGAACCAGACCTGTGCGCAGCCGTGCGGCATAGAGCATACGGTAGGCCAGCCACTCAGCACCGAAATGACGCCATAGCTGGTGAAGGTCAGAGGCCCTGTTCATAGCGTTGCGGATTACGGATTTATAGGAACGTAAGACAGTCTTTTTCAATCCGCGATCTAAGATTGTAAGACTACAGGCTCGCCCATCTCGACGCTATGATGTGCGGCGAGAGTCGCTTTCATGGAACGAACTATCGCCTCGAAGGAGACGGGTTCGGGGCCTTTGCCCGTCAGGTGGCTCACAAACGCCTGCCATTCCGCGCGGTGTCCCTTATCCTGCCTGAGTCGCGCCTTACGCTCGATCTTCTTACTTCCAGTACGGATGAGCAATGAGCGGTAATCATCCAGGCGCGCGGATAGTCCGCCGCCGAAGACTTCCAGGCTCTCTTTGCTAAAACTCTTGTTGCCGTTGGCAACGTAGGTGATGGTTGCCAGAGAACCGTTATCGAAGTTAAGAGTGATCGAAAGATTGTCCTGCGAATAACGCCCGCCGTCAGGCAGCACATGGGTCGTTACCCTTCGCGGCGAGCTTCCGGCCAGGTCAATCACTAAATCTATGAAGTGGCAGCCTTCGCCGAGAAGACGCCCCCCGCCCTCTACAGGGTCTTGAATCCAGTGCTCAGGCGGGATGTACCCGGCGTTAACCCTGTAGTTCAACATCAGAGGCTCGCCGACGCTGCGCAGGTGCTGCTTCAGCTCAAGGATGAAGGGAGCAAAACGCCTGTTGAATCCGACCATCAACGCTGGCGCTCCGGACTTTTGAAACGCAGCTCGACTAATAGCCTCACGGTGGGCGGCGATGATCTCGTGCAGCTCTTCTTCGGTCAGGCAGAGCGGCTTTTCGACAAAGACGTTTTTGCCGGAGTGTAACGCCTGTATGACCTGGCGTGCGTGTAGATGGTGGCGCGTGAGAACCGCCACCGTGTTGATGTTAGGGTCGTTTAGAATCTCTTCAAAATCGGGCGCGCAATAGTCGAATTTGAAACGCTTGGCGGTTGATTGCGCGCTCAAGCCGCTGGCGCTGGCGATGCCTATCAACTTCACATGCTCTATACCCTTGAGCGCAGGCAATAAAGTGGCGTTGGCGAAATTGCCCGCCCCCAGGACACCTATTCCGACTTGCGTCAGATGTCCGTCTGTAGATTTACGTGTAGTCCCCGCCTGTAAATCACCTAAAATGATCTTGCCTTGATGCGGGGTTTCCGGGTAATTCAGGAGCACGCCGAGGAACGGCTCATTGGTTTTACCCGTGATGACATTGTAGGCTCCGATCGCGTCTCTGACCGAGAAGCGGTGCGTAATCAACGGGTCGATATTGACCTTGCCTTCGGCCAGCAGTTGCGCGAAGGCTTCCATGTTACGCTGCTCAGTCCAGCGCACGTAGCCGTAAGGATAATCTTGCCCTTTCTCTTCATAGTCCGGGTCGTAACGACCGGGCCCATAGGAGCGGCTGAGCCTGAAGTCCAGCTCCTTTTCATAATAGACCTTACGCGGTATATGCATTCCGACTGCGCCGACGGCGACCACGATCCCTCTATTCCTGGCGATCTCACCCGCAAGCTTCACCGGCTCGCTGCTCTCCGTATCGGCTGTGATGAGCACGGCATCAAAGCCACGATTCGCCGTAAAGAGCTGAGCATTCGCCACCGCCGAAGCATTGGTACAGGCGAGGTCGGCTCCCATTTCAAGCGCGAGAGCGACGCGCTGCGCGTTGAGGTCTAGGCCGAAGACGCGACAACCCGCGGCCTTGAGCAACTGGACGGTCAGTTGGCCTAGCAGGCCCAATCCGATGACCGCGACCTGGTTCCCGAGCACGATCTCCGATTGCCGTATGCCTTGCAGTGCGACGGCGCCTATGGTCGTAAAAGCGCCCGCGTCGAAGGAGACATTCGCCGCCAGCTTAACTGCGAGGTTGCGCGGAATGTAAGCCACTTCGGCATGGCCCGCGTAACCACCCCCGGCACATGCCACGCGGTCTCCGACCTGAAACGCGCCAGCCTCTTTACCGACAGCCACAACGACGCCGGCCGAGCTGTAACCGAGGGGCAAGGGTTGATCGAGGCGGTTACGAACGCTGTCAATAGTCGTCAAAACCCCTTCGCGCTGCGCTTTGTCGAGCACCTGTCGCACAAGGTCCGGGCGCGCCCTGGCCTTCTGCAAGATGTTCTTCTCGGCGAAATCCACCACCATCCGCTCAGTCCCTGCTGATACAAGACTGGAGCATGTATGCACCAGCACGCCGCGCGCGCGCAGGGTCGGCGTCGGCACTTCGGCTATAAGAAGTTCACCTGATTTGAAGTTCTGAACAACCTGTTTCATGATCTAATCGATAAAAGCTCTCATCCATAATTCCAGAGTTAAAAATTGCCAGATTTGCAGAGACCAGTCTTCGCGTCCTCTCCGCTGCTCATCTATCAGACAACGCACGGCCTTCGGATCGAATAGCCCGCGCCTCTTCAGATTACTCTCGCTCAGGAGGTCGTCTACCATCTCTTGCAGGTCATGGGCCAGCCAGTAATCCGCCGGAGCACCGAACCCTGCCTTCTTCTGTTCGAGCACCTCGGCCGGAAGCAGTGGGCGCATCGCCTCTCGCAAAATATACTTGGTCGTTCCCTGATGCAGCTTGAGATGAGGCGGCACGTTCCAGGCGACCCATTCGACCAGTTCCCGATCCAGAAAAGGCACACGCACTTCCACCGAAGAGGCCATGCTCATCTTGTCGTTGTAGGTGAGATTCAAGCTGACCATAAACGACTTGGTATCCAGATAGAGCATCTGGTTGAGAATGTCTGCGCTCTTGACGCGATCGAAGTAGTCCAGATGCCGGCTGCGCGGGTCGGTGCCGTTGATCCGGCCGCGAATATCTTCATGGTAGAGTTGCTGTTTGTGGGCCTCCGTCAAGTAGACGCTGTCCATGATGAATCTATCTCTTGACGACAAGGAGCCGCTGCGCGCCATCTTCTTCGCCAGCCGCGTATAACCTTTGAGGGGCGTTCCGCGAAATGACGGCAGCGCACTCACCGCCGGCTCGATCACGTTCCTGCGAAAAACGGAAGGGATACGCCTGTAATGCTCGGCCAGATAGTGGGCTTGATACTTTCTATAACCGGCGAACACCTCGTCCCCGCCGACTCCTGAAAGCAGCACCGTCACATCCTTGCGCGCCTCGCGGTTGACCAGATAAGCGGTGATGATGGCCGGATCGGACGTGGGCTCGTCCATGTGCCAGACAAGCCGGGGCAACAGGTCTACGATCTTCGGCTCGACCATTATTTCCGTATGACGGCAGCCAAAGTGCTCGGCCGTGCGGCGCGCCACGGCAGTATCGTCGAGCGTCACTTCGCCCCGGCGATACTTTTCCGGGAAAGAGATGGTGAAGGTGCGGACAGGCTGGCTGCTCTTTGCGGCCATCGCCGCCACGATGCTGCTCGAATCAAGTCCGGCGCTGAGGAATGCTCCCAACGGAACATCGCTGAGCATTTGCGATTCGACCGACGCGGTGAAACGCTCGCGCAACTCGGCGACCAGCTCATCTTCGCTCGCAGTAAATTGATACTCCTTATCGGGAAAGCGCAGATCCCAGTATTGAACCGTCTCAAGCGTTCCATTACGGAAGATGGC
>DASQYE010000458.1:0-5887 GCA_035639355.1 Pyrinomonadaceae bacterium | reverse complement strand
AATACGAGCGCATATTGCGTTTCTTCGACCAACACCTAAAGACAGTGACAAGTGACAGGTGACGAGTGACAAGCCTGGAAAAAGCTCTCAGCTCATTACTCATCGCTCTACTCGTCACTTGTCACTTGTCACATGTCACTGTCCTTTAAAAAGCTTTATCCGATCACGGATGCGCGGCTCTCCGGCCTGTCGCACGCTGAGCAGGTCGCGCGATTCGGCGCGGGCGGCGCGACGCTCGTGCAGCTGCGCGAGAAGCATCTCTCGCCGCGCCGGTTTTATCAGGAGGCTCTGGAAGCCTTGCGCGTGGCGCATGAACGGGGCGTCCGCCTGATCGTTAACGACCGTGTGGACATTGCGCTCGCCCTCGGCGCGGACGGCGTTCACCTGGGGCAGGACGACCTCCCGCCAGAGGCCGCACGCCGCCTGCTCGGCCCCGACGCCATCATCGGTTACTCGACGCACAATCTGGAACAGGCCAGGGAGGCGGCACGCCTGCCCGTCGATTACATAGCCATCGGCCCTATCTTCGCCACCTCGTCGAAAGAGCGGCCTGACGCCGTGGTGGGGCTGGACGGGCTGCGGCGAGTGCGGCAGGAGACGGGCTCGGTTCCGCTGGTCGCCATAGGCGGTATCACGCGCGAAAACGCCCGCTCGGTGCTCGATGCGGGGGCAGACGCTGTGGCCGTTATCAGCGCATTGCTCGTCCGCCCCGCCGAGATAGAAGACCGCACGCGGGAGCTTACGGGGAAGCTTTCGGGCGTAAAACCCTCATAAAATCTGCGGGAAAGCAATTTTTTCTTGCGTTTGTTCATGTTATACGCGACAATGTGAGAGTCTTTCGGGCGGGGCCGGAAAGCGACCCGCTCAGGTATCTGGATTCCTTCAGTTTGCTTTCACGGCCCGCCTTTTTGGACTTAAAGACTTCCCCTTCAATTGAAACGGAGCGTCATCCGGAATGAGCTTCTTCGATTTACCGCCCATTATCGAGCGCATGCTGCTCGTCTCAGACAAAATCAGCGACCTGAATTTCAGCGTCGGGCAGCCGCCGCAGGTCGAGATCAACGGCAAGCTGACGCCGGTCTCGCCCTTAGGGTTGCAGAAGCTCTCGCCCTACCAGACGGAAGTGATTGCGATGACGCTGATGCAGGGCAACCCGGACGCCGCCGACCGTCTGTCGCGCACGGGCACCGCCGACCTGAGCTATAGCCTGCCGTCGCGCACGCGCTTTCGCGTCAATATTTTTCAGCAGCGCGGGTCTTACTCCATCGTCATGCGCGTCATTCCGACCGACATCCCGACCTTAAAGTCGCTCGGACTTCCACAGCATCTAGCGGAGATCGCAGAGCTGCGCAACGGCATCGTCCTGTTGACGGGGCCGACCGGATCGGGCAAAAGCTCTACCCTGGCCGCCATCATAGACATCATCAACGAGACGAAGCACTACCACATAGTAACCATCGAAGACCCAATAGAATTTCTGCACCAGCACAAAAGCTCTACGATCAACCAGCGCGAGGTCGGCTCCGACACGAAGGATTTCTCTTCGGCGCTGCGCGCAGCTTTGCGCCAGGCCCCGAAGGTGATTCTGGTGGGCGAGATGCGCGACTACGAGACGACGGAGATCGCGCTCGAAGCGGCCGAGACGGGCCACCTCGTCCTCTCCACGCTGCATACCATAGACGCCTCGAAATCTATTGACCGCATCATCGGCCTCTATCCCAAGAACGAAGAGGCTGTGATTAGAACTCGTCTCGCACAGACTTTCCGCTACATCGTTTCGCAGCGGTTGATTCCGCGCGCCGACGGGCGCGGGCGCGTGGCCGCCGTCGAGGTTCTCAGATCGACGCCGCGCACGCGCGAGTACATAGAAGAGGGAGAATCCGAGGGCAAGTCGCTCCTGGATGCCATGCGCGACGGCAAGCTGGACGGGATGCAGGACTTCGACTCGGTCATCAGGAGAATGATCGAGCAAAAGCAGGTTACGATGGAAGACGGCCTCTCCTTCGCCACGAATCAGAACAACCTTCTGCTTGCGCTCAAGGGTCTCTCCTCGTCCGAGGATTACATTCGCACCGAAAATCAGGGCGTGCCCGTCGGCGCTCTCGCCAATGATTCGATGCTAAGCATGATTGAATAAAGGGACGAACGAAGGGATGAAGGATGAGGGATGAGGGATGAAAGGAACGCTTCCCAATCTTGAATGCTTTTATTTCATCCCTCATCCCTCCGCCCTCATCCCTTCGTTCAGCTTCCGGTGAGAAAAACTTATGATCGTTGTCTGTTCTCAATGTACGACGCGCTTGCAGCTGGATGACGCCAAGCTTCCGCCGCGAGCGTTCACCATTCGCTGTCCGAAGTGCCAGAATATCATCAGCGCTCAGCCGCCGGCTGCGACGACCGAGCAGGGAGCGCTCGCCGTCGGCGAATCCCCGGCCCTGGAGAACCCGCGTTACAAGCAGCCCACGCCCGCGCCCGCCTTCATTCCCGATTCCGATGAAGCCGCCGAGGTGCAGGCCTACGAGCAGCCGCCGCCCGCAGCCGAGAAAGACGACCTTGTGCAAGTGCTGGCAACGCTCTTGCAGCGCGGCGGGGCGGGGAAAGAGAAAGGCACGGGCGCGATACGCCTGGCCTGGGAGCGCCCGACCGCTCTGGTGTGCACGACGCCTGCGCATCGCGAGGCGGTGGCCCGCGCGCTGGCCTCTGCCAATTACAAGGTGTTCGTCGCGGACGATTCGACGCAGGCCATCGAACGAATGCGCGAAGACCACATGGATGTCGTCTTACTGGAGCCGGGCTTCGATCCCGTGGAGCAGGGCACGGCCTTTGTCACGCGCGAGGTCAGCATCCTTCGGCCCGCCGAGCGCCGCCGCCTCTTCTTCGTTCACCTGTCGGCCTCGGCGCGCACGCTGGACGCGCACGCGGCTTTCGTAAACAACGTCAATATGGTCGTCAATCCCGCCGATATTGATACTCTGCCGCAGACGCTCGAACGCGCCCTGCGCGATTTCAAAGAGCTGTACAGAGACTTTCACAACGCGCTCAGCGTTGCCGCCGTTTAGCGAGCCCCTCTCCTTTCCGGTCTGGTTGACGATGCCGGGTGTGGCCTGTAATCTTAACGCCACATCCGGCATTCTTGCGTTTTATATACTCTTCAGACGGGCTGACAAGGGGAACATTCATGGCTTCAAACGAGAACGGTAAAAACGGACTGCGTGCGCCGGCGACAATCGCCGTGCATGGCGGCCGGCGCGCGGACGAGAGACCCTACGGCGCGGTCGTCTCGCCCGTCTCTCACTCGACCATCTACGGCTTCGAGAGTTTCAGCGAGATGCGTCGCTACGTGCGCGGCGAATCCTCCGAAGGCTACTTCTATTCGCGCTACTCTAACCCTACGGTCGCGGAGGTTGAAAGAAAGATCGCCGAGCTGGAGGGGGCTGAAGGCGCGGTCGTGACGGCTTCCGGGTCGGCCGCCGCCTTCGCCGCGCTCGCCGCCGAGTGCCAGGCGGGCGACGAGATCATCGCCTGCGAAACCATCTACGGCGGCACGATCAAGATCATGACGGAGGTGATGGGCCGCTTCGGGATCGGCGCGCGTTTTATAAGCATCGACGACATCCCGCGGCTTCCCGAGCTTAGGGGAGAGCGCACGCGCGCCTTCTGGTTCGAGACGCCGACGAACCCTACCAATCGACTCGTTGACATCGAACAGGCGGCGCGTGCGGCGCGCGCGGCCCGCCTTTTTTCGATTACGGATAATACTTTCGCGACGCCTGTCTTACAGCGCCCGCTCGAGCTGGGGGTGGACGCCGTCGTTCACAGCGCGACCAAATATTTCGGAGGCCATTCGGATTTGACGGCGGGCGCTGTAGTCGGCCGCGCAGATTTTATCGAGCGCGTGCGCCGTCTGGCGATTCTCGTCGGCGCGACGCTCGACCCGGCCGCCGCTTATCTCCTGGCTCGCGGGCTCAAGACTCTGGACATACGCGTGCGCGTCTCGTGCGATAATGCCTTACGCGTGGCGCGCTCGCTCAGCGAGCATAAAAACATAGCGCGCGTCTATTACTCGGGCCTTGAGGAAGACCCCGACCACAAGCTCGCGCGGCGGCAGATGAGCGCTTTCGGCGGCGTCCTCGCGGTCGATCTGGTCGGCGGCGAGGCGGAAGTCGAGAGGTTGTTCGACCGGCTGCAATTGGTGCGCAGCGCCCCCAGCCTCGGCGGCGTGGAAACCCTTGCGAGCTACCCGCTCTATTCATCGCACTACGGATTCACCGAAGCACAGCTGCGCGCCGCCGGCGTCTCGCCCGCGACCGTCCGATTTGCCATCGGCATCGAAGCCGCCGATGACATTATCGCCGACATCACGCAGGCGCTAGATCGGATTTGAGGGAGCCGGCGCGGGCGCGGCCCTGTTGATTTTTCGGCGAATCATTTGGGCCCGCGCATTTATTTCAACCCGAGCCCGCGATCATTTATTATTTGTCTTATGGCACAGGCCCAGGCGATAACCGAGACGCAGCATCATCATCAACACAGTGATGGGCATGCGCACGCGCACGGGCGCGCCTCGCGCAGCCGCAGCCGCCTCCGGCTGGTGCTCGTCTTGACGGCCCTCTACATGCTGGCGGAGGCGTTCGGCGGCTGGTGGACGGGTTCCCTGGCGCTCTTGGCGGATGCAGGGCACATGCTGGCGGACGTGGCGGCGCTCTCCCTGGCGCTTGTGGCGATGTGGTTCAGCGCTCGCCCGGCCACCTCCAGCAAGACGTTCGGCTATTACCGCCTGGAGATTCTGGCCGCCCTCATCAACGGCGTGGCGCTCGTACTTATCTCGCTCCTGATCTTCTACGAGGCATATCATCGCCTGGCCGCGCCGCCCGCCGTCAAGAGCACCGCGATGACGCTGGTGGCCGCCGGCGGTCTGGTCGTCAATCTACTGTGCGCTTGGCTCCTGCACGGCGACCATGAAGAGGACTTGAACGTGCGCGGCGCGTGGCTGCACATTATGGGCGATGCTCTAGGCTCGGTCGGCGCGATCACGGCGGGCGCGTTGATGTCTCTCTACGGATGGTACGCGGCCGATCCGCTCTTCAGCTTCGTTATCAGCCTGCTCATAGTTTGGAGCTCCTGGAATCTGATACGCGAATCCACCAACGTGCTGCTCGAAGGCACGCCCGCGCACATCAACTTGGCGGCCGTTGAAGACGCTATACTTGAGACGCAGGGCGTGGAGGATGTTCACGACCTGCACATCTGGACTATCACCTCGGGGCGCGAGGCCCTGAGCGCGCACGTCATTCATGCGGAGACTATCTCGCAACCGGAGCTTCTAAAAGAGCTGCGGGCTAAGCTGCACGACCGCTTCGGCGTAGACCACCTGACGATACAGATGGAGACGCCTGATTTCGAGGACGACACGTTTCATTTCTGCCACGCGGGCACGGCTTGCTTTCGCTCCGCGCGCGACTAAAATGCGGAGGTTGGATGTCAGGTGCTAGATGTCAGTGAAATGCTTTCATCCAGTATCTGACATCCAGCATCCGACATCTAGCTTTATGGAGATTGGTCTTCTGCTCACGCTCGATATGCGGGAACAGGCGGCGCTGCAATCGGCGCTCGTGACGCGAGGCGCGCCCGATTGTTTGGTCACGCTGGCGCTGACGGGCGCGTGCCGCATAGAGACGCTTGACGAGGCGCGCAGGCTTCGCCGCTGGCTCGCGGACGAGCGCGTGGCGGGCGCGACCGATTTCGCCTCGCTCAACGTCATCGAGCGCGAGTTGATCCGCTTCGGCCTCTAAAAAGCAGAAGGCAGTAGGCAGAAAGCAGCCGATTGAATTTGAAAGTTGAAATCTGAATGTGAAATGGGGTTGATTGCTTTCTGCTTTGTGCCTTC
>DASQYE010000457.1:0-3089 GCA_035639355.1 Pyrinomonadaceae bacterium | reverse complement strand
TCGCCCGGCCGCACCCTTCCCATGTTCAAGAACTCTTCGCGCGAGAGCTTTAGCGATTGCTCGAAAGACGTGCCGAAACATTTCTCTACGAGCGAGGGTTCGAACTCGTCGTTACCGGCGGCAACGGGCGTGTGCGTGGAGAATACGCAGCACTCGCGGACAGCGTTACTGGCGTCCTTGAAACTCAGCTCGGGGTTGGACGCGATCAGCTCGCGCGCCAGCTCAAGCGTGAGAAAGGCCGAGTGGCCTTCGTTCAAATGAAAGACGCGGGGCTCTATCTTCAGGGCACGCAGGAGTCGCACGCCGCCTAAGCCCAGCATCATCTCCTGAACGATGCGCGTCTCGCGGTCGCCGCCGTAGAGATGGCCCGTCACCAGGCGATCCGTCTCCTCGTTGGCGGCGATGTTAGTGTCCAGCAAGTAAAGCTCAACGCGCCCGACCTCTACGCGCCAGGCTTGCGCGCTCACGGCGCGCCCGCGCATCTCCACCTCGACCGTTACGGGTGCGCCCGTTCCGTCCAGGACTTGTCTGATCGGCAGCTGGGACGGCTGCGTCTCGCCGTAGTGCTCCTCCTGCCAGCCGTCACGCCTTAGCCGCTGGCGAAAATAGCCGTAGCGATAGAGCAGCCCGACGGCCACGAGTGGCAGGCGAAGATCGCTGGCGCTCTTCAGATGATCGCCCGCGAGCATGCCGAGGCCGCCCGAATAGAGCGGCAGAGAGTTGTGCACGCCGTATTCGGCGCAAAAATAGGCGATACCGTGTTGCGGCGTCAGTCCCTTCTCGTCCTCGGCGTGTGTCCAGGGGCGCTTATCGGCCATGTAGGCGTCAAAGCTTTTGGCCAGACGGCGCACGCGCTCGCCGTAAACGGGATCGGTCGCCATCTGCATCAGGCGAAACTCGGATACTTCGCCGAGCAGGCGTCGCGGGTTATGCTCGCACTCTTCCCAGACAGAGGGGTCCAGGTCTCGAAATACGGCAGCGCCGTCGCGCGCCCAGCTCCACCAGTAATTCCAGGCCAGCCGCTCCAACGGACGCAGAGGCCAGGGCAAAGCGTGACCCGCCGTTTGCAAACCCTTATGCTCGATCTCTTCACTTAATTGAACCATCAATATTGACTCTACTTTTACCCTGCAAAATCAGCGATCACCGAACCCTTGGTTTTTCAAAAAAGCCTTCATGTCGCGCGGCGCAAAAAAGAGCAGGCGAATCTCGCGAACGCTTCCATCATCATTCGCCAGAAAACTCTCGATCGCCTTCGATGCGACCTGCGCGGCTTCCGAGCGCGGGTAGCCGAACGCGCCGGTCGAGATGGCCGGAAAAGCTATTGAGCGAAGCCCGTGCCGGGCCGCGAGCCGAAGCGAGTTTTGATAACAATGCGCCAGCAGCTCAGCCTCGCGCCCGCCGTGCTGGCCGTAGACGGGGCCGACCGTATGTATCACGTGTCGCGCAGGAAGATTTCCGCCCGTCGTGATGACCGCCTCGCCCGTGGGCAAGCCTTCCCTGTACTGCGTCCGTCGAATCTCCAAACACTCTTCCAGCACGGATGCGCCGCCCGCGCGGTGTATCGCGCCGTCAACGCCGCCTCCGCCCATCAGGGTCGAGTTGGCGGCATTAACTATCGCGTCCACGTCCTGGCGCGTTATGTCGCCCAGGCGGACGACGACGCGGCCATCCAGAAAAGCATGTGATTGTTCTTCGACCACTCAAAAACAGCGACCAGTGACGAGGGGCAAGCGACAAGATAAAGACTTGTCTCTTTGCTCGTCACACGTCACCCATCATTTCGTCCTTCCTCAAAATCACTAGCGCGCGGCTCGACCGTAATCTCGTCGAACATGTCCATGCGGCGAAGCGCCTCGGCGACGCCCTTGGCTTTATGTTCTGTGAGCGGGTGCTCGGGGTCGTTGCTTGCGATCTCGAAGAGGCGCTCTTCGAGCATCACGACGCCGAGCGAGCCGAGCGCGACGCCCTGCGCGACCTCTATCTCGCCCATGTTATGGATACGAAAGCGCCCGGTCTGCTCGACCCAGTCTTCTATAAATGGATCGCGCAGGGCATGTTCGGCTTCCGATTCGGAGAGGTAAGCACCTTCAACGATGAGACAGTACTCGGGTCCGCTTTTCGTCTTCATGGCGTGGGCCAGGAATGCGCCTCCGGCAGTCGATAAAAGTGTTACTGATGCGCGCACGGAACCCGGATTTTACCATTGCCGGGCGGCGAGCGCCAAAGCCCTGCCAGAAACGGGGCTCGCCCCCGGCATGCTAGACATGCATATTAAGTCCGGCATGAAATCCTAATTGTGTCAGATGAAGCTCAAACAAAACCCGCCCTTGAAACCATCCTTGAGCGGATTAACGCGCTTGACGTTAAAGTTGACAGGCGATTTGACGCAATTGATAAGCGATTCGACGCCTTAGAGCAAAGGCTTGAAAGTGTTGAGACTTTAGTTGACCGTGTAGCCAGCATAGCCTATGAGACTCGCGCAGATGTGCGCGAACTCCATAAAGAATTGCGCGCACACCTTAATCAGTTCAATCAGCCCGCCTGAAGCTCGCCCCGAAAACTTACCCGGCCCTCGGTAGCGGCTCAATTTGAAAACCAGCTTATTGCGCTACAACGATTGCAAATCGGGCTGAACCGTCACTTGGAATTGTATAAGTTTTGTCGCCTTGAAAACGAAGACGCTGCCGAAAGACCCGCGTCTTCCGGCAGCGTTCAGCGTCTTGATGAACAACCTGCTGTTTGTCGGCGCTCTCGCGCCGCTCTCATGAAATGACCGGCGTCAGTATGCAGCGCCGGACTGGTCGTTGAGGGTGCGGCTCAGGCGCTCGAAGTATGAATCGAAGGTCACAAAGCTCGTCCCCTGAAAGAAGGCGCGCCCGCCCGTCTCGTTCGAGAGGCGGCTCAGAGCGCCCTGACCGTAGACGGCAGCCGTGCTGCTGAAGCTCGAAAGCTGAACCGTCGGCGCGAAGAAAGAATAGACGGCCACGTTCCGGCGCTTGGCTTCACGAACGGCACGCTGCATATCGACCGGATTGGAGACCGTCGAAATGTCGGTGCCGCGCGACAGGTCGAGCCCGTCTGAAATC
>DASQYE010000456.1:0-6668 GCA_035639355.1 Pyrinomonadaceae bacterium | reverse complement strand
CGCAACTCTCTGATCGCCGACGAGGACAGGCAATCGGAGATGACGGTGGTTCGCAACGAGCTTGAGCGCGGGCAGAACGAGCCGACCGAAGTTCTGGACGAAGCTGTTTACGCCGCCGCCTTCCGCGAGCATCCCTATCATCATCCGACCATCGGATGGCGCGCCGATGTTGAGGGCGTGCCGACCACGCGCCTCAAGGCTTTTTACGATACCTTTTATCACCCGAACAACGCGACGACCATCGTCGTCGGAGATTTCGAGCGCCAGAGAGTGCTCGACCTTATAGACAAGTATTTCGGCGCGTACCCACCGTCGAGCGACCCCATCCCCGAAGTCTATACGGAGGAGCCGCCGCAGCAGGGCGAGCGCCGCCTTGTGATTCGTCGCGTGGGCGAGCTGGCGGTCGTACAGATTGCCTTTCATACGCCGGGCGTGCTGGGCCAGATGGGCGTCCTCTCAAGCGAAGAGCTGGCGCGTCGCGCGGCCGAGCCCCCCGCCGAAAATGATATTTACCCGCTCGTGGTTCTCTCGGTCGCGCTCTCGCACGGCATTACGAGTCGTCTTTACCAGGCGCTGGTGGAAACGCAGCTCGCCGTTCACGTCTACACCAATACGGATCAGCATCGTGATCCGGGCCTCTTCAATGCGGTCGCCATGGTGACGCCGGGTGTCGAGCCGAAGGAGGTCGAGGAGGTGATCTTGACGGAGTTGGAGCGCGTCGCGCGCGAGGGGATGACGGACAGCGAAGTGGAAAAGGCACGCCAGCAGATCATCGCGCAGCAGGCTTACAGCAGCGACGGCACGTACGCCATCGCCGTGCTGCTCTCAGAGGCGGAGGCCATCGCCGACTGGCGTTTCTACAACGATTACACGCGCAACATAGCACGCGTGACCGCATCGGACGTGCAGCGCGTGGCGCGCGCCTACCTGACGGAAGATAATCGCACCGTAGGCCATTTCATACCGAAGCAGACGGGCGGCGATGCTGGCGGCGGCGTTGGCGGCAATCGTAACGGCAGCGAAAACGGCGACGGCGACGGCGACGGCGCACACGCAGCGCCGCGCTCTCTTGTCGCGCCGCATCCTCTCGGCACACCGCGCGCTCCTTTGGCTCGGCTCTTTCCGCGCGGCGTGAAGTTTTATGACGAGCCTGAGGGAGAGGAAAGCGGCGCTCAGTTTGAGGCCGGGCGTGGCGCTGGCGACGCTGCGGATGCGAGTGTCGAAGCGGGCGGCTCGACGACGCCGCAGGATACTGAGCAGCAGTCGCTCGCGGGCGGGCGCGGCCGTAAGTCTTCGGATGCGGCCGAGGCGAATACGCCGAAGAGCGTCGGCCGCTCGGACTTCGCTTCGAGGGTTTCGCGCACCGAGCTTGAAACGGGGGCGACCCTTCTCGTCCTTGAAAATCATGCGACCGCTACTGTCTCGGTGCGCGGCTCCTTGCGCGCCGGTTCTTATTTCGAGCCGCGCAAGAAACCGGGCCTCGCCAGTCTGGTGGCCGGTATGCTCGAACGTGGGACGAAGAGGCGGGACAAGCTTCAGCTCGCAAGCCTACTGGAATCGGTCGGGGCCGAGCTGGATTTTTCGACCGACCCGTTCGCCGTCAACTTCGCCGCTCGCTCGCTCTCCAAAGATTTGCCGCTTCTAATAGAGACGCTGGCCGAAGAGCTGCGCGAGCCGTCGTTTCCCGACGACGAGCTGGAAAAGCTCAAGCAGCAGACCATCGCCGCGATCCAGGAACAACAGGCCAACACGCGCTATCGCGGCTACGAGCGTTTTACGGGGCTCGTCTTCGACGAGGAGCATCCCTTTTACGTTGCGCCGGGCGAGAGATTGACGGAGAGCATCAGTTCCGTCACGGTCGAAGAGGTGCGCGCCTTCTACGAAAAATATTACGGCGGCCGCTCGCTCATTCTGGTCGTCGCGGGCGACGTAGACGCCACGGACGTAAGCCGTAGGTTCAAGGCGGCGTTCGAGACCTTCGGCGGGCCCGAGAGCGTTGACATAAGCGTCACAGATCCGCCGGAGCAAAGGAGCGCGCACCGCGAAGTCGTGCTCCTGAAGGACAAAGCCAACGTGGACATTCTGATCGGAACGGTCGCGCCGCTGCGCCGCGACTCGGAGGATTTCTACGCGGCGATGCTCGCCAACAGCGCCCTGGGCCAATCCACGCTCTCCTCGCGCCTGGGGCTACAGGTACGCGACAAGGAGGGGTTGACCTACGGCATCAACTCGGTCTTTCGCGCGCCTTCTTTAGCCGCTGGGCCGTGGTACGTGGGCGTCTCCGTCAACCCGCAGAACGTGGAGAAGGCTATCGGGTCGGCCCTCTCCGTGCTGCGCGACTACGTCTCGAACGGCATTCGCGAGGACGAGCTACGGGACGAAAAATCCTCCGCCATAGGCTCCTTCAAGGTCTCGCTGGCGACCAACGCGGGGCTCGCGCGCGCGCTGTGGAACGCAGAGTTTTACCGTCTCGGCGTGGACTACATAGACCGCTATCCGCGCATCATTCAGGCGGTCACGGTCGAAGAGGTCAACGCGGCGATACGCAAGTACTTCCGCCCGGATCATCTGACCGTGGTCGTCGCGGGCGATTACGAAGGGGCTGCGACGGTGGCGACTCCCGTAGCGTAAGAGGGGAAATAGAAGCTTTAAGGCAAAAGCGTGGAAGCGCGCACGTCCCTTCGCCGGGGTGTCTTTTAATTTTTAGCGGACAACCAACGGGCTCGCCTCGTATTCAAAGCCTGAAAGCACCTCGCTGCAACACCCCTGCTCGAATTCTTAGGAGGTCGTCTATGCATTTGAAGCCTTCCGCAGCAATCCTTTTGCTCTTCGTTTTCAGTTTCGTCTACGCGCCCGCCGCACGCGCCGCAAACCCGTCCGCAGAAACGCTCGCTCGTCTCGCCGTTTCTGAAAAGTCGGCCGAGTCGGGCCCGGCGATCGCCGCGCTCCGCGATATGGGCCCGGCGGGCCTGCGCGTCATGTTCGAGGTCTATGCGGATCAAATCAAGCGCCACACGCTCGACGCTTCCGTTTCAAAAGAGGCTGGCCCGGAGTGGCAACGCCTGAGCGCGGCGCTCGACGCCGTCAGCCAACAGCGCGACGGCTACGCGTCGGGTCTATACTGGTACACGGACTTCGAACAGGCGAAGCGCGCGGCCACCGAGAGCGGTAAGCCCATCCTCTCGCTCAGGCTGCTGGGCAATCTAAACGAGGAGTTCAGCTGCGCCAACAGTCGTTTCTTCCGCACGGTGCTCTACGCTAACAGCGAGGTCTCGGAAGTCTTGCGCGACCGCTTTATACTGCACTGGAAATCTGTGCGTCCCGCTCCGCGCGTGACCATAGACTTCGGCGACGGCCGCAAGCTCGAACGCACGCTGACGGGCAACAGCATTCACTACATACTGGACTCAACGGGTCGCCCCATAGATGCGCTGCCCGGCCTCTATGGCCCGCAAGCATTCCTGCGCGGGTTGGCCCGCGCCGAAGAGGTCTTCAAGCAGTTCGCCTCTCAGGATGAAGCGCAGCAGTCAGGCAGCTTCTATCGCTATCACACGGCTCGCATCAACCAGACCGCCGCCGACTGGTCGGCTGATGTGCAAAAGATAGGCGGGCGTGTTCCCGAGCGCGTGCTCGCCAGGGTGAAGGCGAGGGGCGCGAATCCCGGCGCGCTCGAAGCCGCACCCATAGCGGCGACCAAAGCTGTCGTAGAGGTAAACATACTGAGGGCGATCACGACCGACGCCAGGGAGCTTGAGGCGGCCACGGACGACGCGGCATGGGCCAGGATCGCCGCGCTACATGCCGGCGATGCGCGCCTTGACGAACGCAGCATCGCGCTCATTCGTCGCCACACTCCGGCGAGTCAGACGAGCGCAGGCGCGGCCCAGACAAAAGCTCCTGCCGGGGATCAACTCTCGCGCATCGTCTCGAACCTTGAGCGGAACATGTCGCTTGATACGGTGCGTAACGAGTACGTGCTTCACAACAGGATACATGCGTGGCTGGCGAGCGAGCCGTGGGATAAGAATGTTGACGCTTTGAACGAGAAGGTATACGCCGAGTTGTTTCTGACGCCCGGCTCCGACCCCTGGCTCGGATTGTATTCGCCCGACAGCTATACGGCGCTCGAAAACGGCGGCATCGTTAAGTAGGTGAAGCTCTCCGCAAGGGGCTTAGGGAAAGCACCGCGGGCCTCGCGGCCTTCGGCAACACCAACCTCTGCATCTTGATCTACGGGCGTTTCCTGTGAGAGTATTCGCGTGCGATCCGCAGTAGCATCTAGCTCGCAAGCACTCTTAAGGTAATTGAGCTTGTCGTCATACCAGCACCCCCCGAAGCTGACTTGCGCCGCCATCACGCGAATCTTGATGACGGTGGCGCTGGCGCTCGTGATTCTGGCGGGTGCAACTCCCTTCGATACACTCTCGTCGGCGCAAGCCGAGTGCACGATGAGCTGCTGCGCGGGCAAGCCGCCGCACAAGAGCGGTTCCTGTAGCGCAGCTTTCTCCGACGAGCATCCGGGCGAGACGGCTGTCTCGGAACACGAGCATGGCGGCGTGATGCCAGCGCCGGCCGCGTCCGGTGTGATCGTCGAGGCTCCGTCGCACTGTGGAACCACAGCAGCAACAGCAGAACCCTCTCGGGAAAAAGATGCGTCTTCGCAGCGCACGTCGCATCCGGCGGCGCGCGTCGTCGCCCACGCTTTAACAACGCCCTGCTCGCCGGAGTGCGCGGCGGTCGCAGCCTCTGCTTTTGCGCAGGTCGGGCGACAGCGCGAAGCGGCGGCGCTCGCGCTCAACAGCAGGCCGCGTCCATCACACCTTGGTTCGCCTGCGGAGCACGTCACCAGCCTTCAAACGCCGGCGGCAGTCGCCGGTCGTCAATCCAGCCCGCGCGGGCCGCCGCCGCCGCTCACGCTTTAACCTGCCAGCTTAACAGGCACGCGCCCGGCGCTTGGGCTCTCCTCTTTTATGGCGAGGCCAGGGCAGACGGGCGGTGGGCCTCTTTGCCATTGACCGCCGGCGCGCGCGTGCATGCACGCCTGGGCATTCAACTCCAAATCGTTCGGTCGAGCGCCCGTTCGTGATGCTTCCGGCATCGCGCAAGTGCGCTGTTTGTCCGTAGAGCCCCACGGGCGGGGGCAGGATTGCAAATGCTTCAGGGCTGAGTACGTCCGAACGATTTGGAGACGACGGCCGCCGGAGAGCGGAGCAACAAGCGATGATCTCGAAACCTGGACGAGCAGGGCCGTGGCCCATCTTCGTCAAGACCTGCCTCGCCGTATGTATCATCTTGCAGGCGGGCGTCTACGCGCCGCTCCTGGCGCAGCAGGGCGTGACTTCGGCCACGCTCAGCGGCCATGTGGAGGACTCGGACGGCGCGGGCGTGGTCGGCTCTGACATCACGATCAAGAATCTTGATACCAACCAGACGCGGACGGCGCTCGGCGACGAGGAAGGCCGTTACAGGTTCTCAAATCTTGCGCCGGGCTCGTACCTGCTCGTGGTCGAGCGCGCGGGCTTCGTGACGGTTCAGGAACAGCTCACGCTGACGGTGGGCCAGACGCTCGACGTGCCCGTCCAGCTCACGGTCGCAGGCGTCGCGGAGAGCGTCAACGTCACCGGCGATGTGCCGCTGATCGAAGCCGCCCGCACACAGGTGGCAGAGACCGTCGCGCCGCGCGAGATAGACATCCTGCCCTTGAACGGCCGCAACTATCTTGACCTTGCGCTGCTCGTCCCCGGCGTATCGCGCACGAATACCAATAGCAACCAGCGCTTTGCGGAGACCTCTGCCGTGCCGGGCACGGGCCTCTCCGTCGCCGGCCAGCGCAACCTGAACAACGGCTTCGTCGTTGACGGGATGTCGGCCAACGACGACGCGGCCGACCTGGCCGGCACGTTCTACAGCCAGGAGGTGATACGCGAGTTCGAGGTCATCACTTCGGGCGGCGTCGCAGAGTTCGGGCGCGCGTCCGGCGGTATCATCAACATCGTCACGCAATCGGGGACGAACAACTGGCGCGGACGCCTCTACGGCTTCCTGCGCAGCCAGCGCCTGGACGCCAGGAATCCGCAGGCCGCGCGCAAAGACCCGCTGACGCAAACGCAGTACGGGGCGAGCACCGGCGGCCCCCTGGCTCGCGACCGGACATTCCTCTTCGTCAATTTCGAGCAGACGCGCCGCCGGGATGCCGGCGTCATCACCATCGCGCCCGCGAGCGTCGCGGCCATAAATGCCAGGCTCGACCGGACGGGCTACATGGGCCCGCGCATAGGGACGGGCATCTTTCCGGGCGGCTACGATGTTACAGATTTCTTCGCACGCGTGGATCACAGGCTCAACCGCTCTAACCTCCTCGCGGCGCGCTATAGCCTTTACGATCTCTCAAGCACCAATGCGCGCAACGTCGGCGGGCTCAACGATACCAGTCGCGGCGCTGCACTCAAAGACCTGGATCAGACCATCACCGCGAGCAACGTCGCCACGCTGTCGTCAAAGACCTTCAACGAGACGCGCTTCCAGTACACGCGCAGCCGTCTCAGCGCGCCCGTCAACGACGCGCTCGGCCCGGCAGTGAATATCAACGGTGTGGCGAACTTCGGCGCGGCGACCTTTTCTCCGACGGCGCGCGACATAGACCTCTACGAAGCGGTCGATACGATCAC
>DASQYE010000455.1:0-2082 GCA_035639355.1 Pyrinomonadaceae bacterium | reverse complement strand
GGAGCATCATCCAGCCCACTTCTGGCTCGTACTGACCGCCGCGCTTACTAATGTAGTCCTCGCGGTTGTCACGAGCGATGCGGCGCGCCTTCGCGCGGACGCACGACTCTTTCTCGTCTCACTCACTTTCCTCGCTAGCGCCGGCTTTCTAGGCCTGCACGCGCTAGCAACGCCCGGAGTCCTCCTTGAGTCGCCGAACAAGGGCTTCGTTATCGCGACCCCGATCGGACTTCTACTCGGTGCGGGCTTTGCAGCAGCCTCTTCGCTCGAGCTCAGCCCGGAGAGGTCAGCGGACTTTATGCGACGCAGCCGAGTGCTCAGGAACGCGCTGCTCATCGCGATGGTAGTCTGGGCAGCCGTCTCACTCGCCGCCATCCCGCCCCTCGACGAGCCACTCCCAGCTGAGGAAGCAAAAGGCTGGCTCCTTGGCCTTGCCATCCCGGGGGTTGTGCTCTACGCGCTTGCGGCTGCACGATACTTCTCTTTCTACCGCCGCCGGCCGGCGCGCATGCTGCTCGGAGTCATCACGGCCTTCGCTCTCCTCGCGGAGGCGATGATCGCGATCGCGTGGCCCGGAACTGGCAGGCAACCTGGTGGGAGTGGCACCTGCTCATGCTTGTAGCATTCGGATTCGTCGCTTATAGCGCACGTAAGGAATGGCGAGAGGAGCGCTTCAGTGACCTCTATCTCGAAGGTACGACCAGAGCGGTGAAGGATGTGAGCGTCCTCTTCGCCGATCTTCAGGGGTTCACGGCGTTCTCGGAGCGTGCGAAGCCGGGTGAGGTCACGATGATGCTCAATGAGTACTTCAAGAAGACCGTGCCGCTCGTCGTGCGGGAGCACGACGGCGAGATCGACAAACTGATCGGCGATGCAATCATGGTCAGCTTCAACAAGAGGGGCGACCAGCCGGATCACGTGCTGAAGGCCGTGCGCGCGGGCCTTGCGATTCAGCAGGTAACCGAAAAAGTCGCGCGAAGTCATCCGGAGTGGCCGCGCTTCCGTGTGGGAATCAACTCGGGCAAGGCTACGGTCGCGGTCGTCGGTGCCGAGGGAAAGCGCGAATACACAGTCGTCGGCGACACGGTAAACCTCGCCTCCCGGCTTGAGGGCCAGGCGAAGGCGGGCCAAGTGGTGATCGGAGCCGAGACCTACCGCGCCCTCCCCGAGGGCACGAAGGTCGAGTCGCTCGGCGGCGTGCAGGTCAAGGGCAAGGAGGCGCCAGTCGAAGCGTACGTCGTCGTCGAGTTACCGCCGTACGTGAGCGAGCGCGACGAGCGCCTGCAGCGCGAGAACCCTGAAGGCGAGAGTTAGAGCGCTCGTGCGACCGGAATCGGATAAGCTAGGCGGCATTTAGATGAGTGTTACGCGGTTGGCTGAGATAAAAAGGAGCCATCTAAAAATCCGCTCCAAGGAGCATCAGATGGCACAAGATCACACCCATACCCAGCAACTCGTCAGGGCGGAAGGGAAGAACATGGTCCTGTTTTGCCTAGTGAAAGACGTCTACCAGAGCATCAACCCCTGGGCCCGGCGCTACGAGTCCCTCAAGCTGCTCTCCGACTCGGAGGCCCTCGCCCTAGTCCTCTTTCAGCAGCGTGGCAGCGTGAAGCCCGAGCGCTCCTTCTTGCGGGATGGTGCCTATTTCTTCTCACACCTGTTCCCTGGCGTCGTCGGCCTCGCCCCTTCCTCGTTCCACCGCCCCCTGCGCAACCTTCGGCGCTTCTTGGAACTCCTGAGACGTGCCGTCGTGGCCGAATTTGTCGGCCACCCCAAGAATGCAAAGAGACATGCAGCGGTCGAGACGGTAGAACAAGCTGCAGGGTTGTTTGAGGATGAGAACCTGCGCGCAGCGTTTGACGAGAGCGCGACGAGCAAGCTGCACTGAAGCTTGGGGCAAGACGTGGAAAAGTCAGTAATCCTTGCTGTTGACGACGAACCGGCGGTGTTGAGCGCCGTCGCGCGCGACCTGCGGCGCGAATACGGCAAACAGTATCGAGTGCTGAGGGCAGATTCTGGCACTACGGCGCTCGAATCAGTGCGACGGTTGAAGCTGCGCAATAAGCCAGTCGCCCTGTTCTT
>DASQYE010000454.1:0-5550 GCA_035639355.1 Pyrinomonadaceae bacterium | reverse complement strand
GAGGTGCTCTCCGCGCTCTATGAGCAAGCGGTCTGTTATGTGTGCGGGTCGAGAGCGGCGGTAAACCGGAGGTTGCGTCCATCGAACGTGCGGCGCGTAAAAAGCTTTGCATTATATTCCGGCGACCGATGTTGTCAAGCTTTTTGGCGCGAAGGCTCGCGCGCGCGACCTTATTGGAGTCCCCCTTTCCCCTCTTAAACCTTTAAGAAGCGCCGACTTAACGGGCGCGCACGCCGCGCCGTGCCCGGAAAAATAGTTTTTGACCCTCCTCGCATTTTCTGTTACATTGCCAGCCTTAATGTTCCAGCCATGAATCTTCACTACGGCACTGGTATGAGAGGCGACCGCAAAGCCCCTGTTACCGGGGGCCACGCTTACACCGAGAACGGCAGGCAGGGGGAAACCGCGAATTGACCACGGCTATCGAGCAAACGATTGAAACCTATGGCATCGAGAACTGGGGGGCCGGTTACTTCGACGTTAATCGGAAAGGCAACCTGATCGTCCACCCGACGGAGAACGACAGCCGGGCGGCGGACTTGAAAGAGATCATAGAGGATCTTCAGCGTCGTGGCATAGGCACGCCCGTGCTGCTGCGCTTCCCTCAACTTCTGACTGCGCAGGTCAGAAAGCTACAGCGCGCTTTCAGCAAATCCATACGCGAGTACGAGTACCAGGGCGCGCACATGTGCGTTTACCCTATGAAGGTCAACCAGCAGCGCGCGGTCGTAGAGGAATACCTGCGCGAAGGCTCGCGTTACGATTTCGGGCTCGAAGCCGGCTCGAAGGCAGAACTCTATGCCGCCCTCGCCCTGGATCAATCCGAGGAGAGCCTGCTCGTCCTAAACGGCTTCAAGGACGAGGAGTTCATAGAGCTGGCCTACATCGGCGCGCAGAGCGGCAAGCGAGTCATCATCGTCATCGAGAAGCTGAGCGAGCTGGATCACATCCTGCGCGCCGCCGAGAAGTATTCGGAGGGCGTCCTGCCGATGATAGGGATGCGAGTCAAGCTCTATTCAAAGGGTTCCGGCCGCTGGGAAAAGTCCGGCGGCGAGGCGGCCAAGTTCGGCCTCACGACGACGGAGATTCTGGAGGTCATTCGTCGCCTTCAGGACGCCCGCAAGATCGACATGCTGCGTCTGCTGCACTTTCACATCGGCTCGCAGCTCACAGACATCAAGCGTATCAAGAACGCCATGAAAGAGGCGGCGCGCGTCTACGCCAAGATTCACCAGATGAAGATTCCGATCGAGCTGTTGGATGTCGGCGGCGGGATGGCCGTCGATTACGACGGCTCGAAGACGGCGTTCGATTCGTCTGCGAACTACACTGCGCAGGAGTTCGCCAACGATGTCATCTACACGATCAAGCAGGTGTGCGACGACGAGAACGTGCCGCATCCGACGATCATACAGGAGTCCGGCCGCTTTCTGGCCGCCTATCACGCCATCGTCGTCACCAACGTCGTGGACGAGATAGAGACGGTCGTCGAAGACATTACGCCGATAGCGATTGACGACGACGATCCGCAAGTGGTCGTCGAGCTGGGCGATTTGCGCGAGACCATCAGCGTCAAAAATTACAGGGAGTATTACCACGACGCGCTCGAACACCGCGAAGAGCTTTTCACGCTCTTCAACCTCGGCATCATCTCTCTGGAAGATCGCGCCAAGGGCGAGGTCTTGTTCTGGGACGTTTGCGAGCGCGCGGACAAGTACGCCCAGCAGGCCAAGTATGTCTCCGAAGAGTTTGACGACTTGAGAAGGCTGCTGTGCGCGAAATACCTGACCAACTTTTCCGTCTTTCGCTCCGTGCCCGATCACTGGGCGCTCGACCAGTTGTTCCCGATCGTGCCGATTCACGGCCTCAACCGTCCGCCCACAGAGTACGCCACTCTTTGCGACATTACTTGCGATTCGGACGGCATCGTTGACAAGTTCGTAGACCTGCATGATGTCAAGCAGGTGCTTGAGCTTCACGCTTTGACTCCGGGCGAGCCGTACTATCTGGCCTTCATGCTCGTCGGCGCGTACCAGGAAGTGATGGGCAACAACCACAATCTCTTCGGCGCGCCCAACGAGGCGCACATACATATTGACGAGGACGGCTACCTGATTAAGAAGGTGATTCGCGGCACGTCCATCGGCGAGGCCGCCGAAAGGGCGCGTTACGAGCGCAGCATGCTTCACGATGGCTTTCGTCGCCTGGTCGCGCAGCGCGTCAAGCGTGAAGAGTTAACGGAGGCCGACGCCGCCGAGATCATAGAGTTTTACGAGTCGCGCTTCGACGCCTATACGTACCTGTCTGTCAACGGGAAAACAAGCCGCGGCAAGCGCAGTCGAGAGTGAACCTACAAATAATGAATAACGCGCGTGATAAGTGGGGCGCTCGCTCGCTCATGACCTATTCAAAGAAAAGGATTGAGAGACTCCTATGGTGACGCAGCGAAAACCGAAACCCTCTAAGTATCTGACCGTGCCGACCAGGCCCGTGCAGGTAGACCGTGACCGCTCCGTCGCAGGGCTCCTGGAAAAGATGGAGGGCACGGGCTTTGGCGGGCGACAGATGGCCGAAGCGCACCGCATCTGGCTCGACATGCTCGGCGACAATACGACGATCATGGTGGCCGCCTCGGGCGCGCTCATCCCGGCAGGCATGCGCCGCCTTCTCGCCTACGTCATCAAGAACCGTTTCGTGGACGTGCTGGTGCTCTCCGGCTCGATGCTCTTTCACGACCTGCACGAGACCCTTGGTCGCCATCACTTCCAGGCGCATCCCTCCATGACCGATGCCGAATTGGAGGCTTCGCAGATCAATCGCATGTGGGATCTGCTCGCCAGCGACGAAGAGTATCGCGAGGCGGACGAATGGGTCGGCGGCTTTACCAATCAATTAGACCAGACACGCCCCTACTCTACGCGCGAGTTCCTACACCTGCTCGGGCGCGAGCTGGCCGAGATCGCTACCGAAGACGGCGTGCTCACGTCCGCCTACAAGGCGCGCGTGCCCATCTTCTGCCCGGCCATCGCCGACAGCGCCATCAGCATAGGGATCGCCGCCGCGCGCTTTGAGAAGAAGAACAACTTTCAGTTCGACATCGTGCAGGACGTTTTGGACATGACGCAGATCGCCGCGCGCGCGCGCGTCACGGGCGTCATCAACCTCGGCGGCGGGACCAGCAAGAGCTTCATACAGCAGACGGAAATCTCGACCAACATCGTCAAGATTCCGGCGCGCGGCCACAAGTACGCCATACAGATCGCGACCGACGCGCCGCACCCTGGCGGGCGCTCGAATGCCGTTGCCTTCGACGAATCTCTGGTCTACGGCAAGCTCGCGCGCGGCGCGCGAACCGCTTACGTCAACTGCGACTCAACCATCGCGCTCCCCATCCTCGTCACCGCGCTCTCGCAAACCGCCGCCAAATACATGAAGGGCCGCAAACGCCCCAACTTCGTCTTCACCGGGCGCGACATGACGATTGAAGTGCCATAGGGGAAATCAACAGCCGGAAGAGAACAGCCAGTAGCCAGAGTAGATAATATTCGCTGACTGCTGGCTATTATTTTGCCTGGATGTTAACGAAGTTTTTTTGAAAAAGGGCTTGACCCTGACGTTGCGTCAGGCCGTAGGATTCGGTTTGAAAGGGGGAGAGGCTTTCGGATGACGATCAGGACTCTGTACCGGGCGAGCGAATTCGCGGAGCTGACGGGCGTGACCGTGCGTGCGTTGCATCACTACGACCGTCTCGGGCTGTTGAGGCCGAGCGGGCGGACGGCCGCCGGTTATCGTCTCTACGGCGAGCGGGATTTCGCGCGCTTGCAGCAGATCGTGACGTTGAAGTTCATCGGCCTATCCCTGAAACAGATCAAGACGGTTCTCGACCGCGACTCGTTCGATCTCTCGGCGGCGCTTCGTCTCCAACGCGAGATTTTGGGAGAGAAGCGTCGCCATCTTGAGAGGGCCATCGTTGCGATTGAAAAAGCCGAACGCATCATGGCGCGCGAGGGCGAGCCCGATTGGGAATCGTTCGCGAAGATAATCGAGGTGATAAATATGCAAAACGATTGGGAATGGGTGAAGAAGTATTACACGGAAGAACAATTACAGGAGTTGGCCCGGCGGGGGACGCCCGAAGTGCTCGAAAAAGGGCAGCGGGACTGGGCCGAGCTCTTGAAGGAAGTGGAAGCGGCGAGGAGCGAAGGCGTAGACCCCGCGAGCGAGAGAGCGCAAGCACTCGCCGCGCGATGGTCTGCGCTGATCGAGAGCTTTACGGGAGGCGACCCGGGCATCGCGGAGAGTCTGAGCAACCTGTACAGGGACCAGGCCAACTGGCCCGCCGGTGCTCAAAAACCGTTTGGCGACGATGCTGTGGCCTTCATACGCAAAGCGCAGGCGGCGCGGCAGAAGGAGTGAGGCCCTCGCGGGCCTCACTCCTTCCCCCTCCCCTATAACCGGCCGGGTTGCGGCGCTCAGGCTTAATCGCACCCATCGCTTGTCACTCGTCACTCCTCACTTTAAACTGTCTTTATGTCTGAATCAGCACATCTTCCGATGAACTTCGGCGGCATCGCCGAAGAGGAGTTTTCCAGTTTCGAGCGGGCGCGCATACTCGTGTGGCCGGTCGCTTACGAGGGGACGGTTTCTTACGGCACGGGCACGGGACGCGGCGCGGAGGCGATCATAGAGGCGTCGCGTAATATGGAGCTTTACGACGAAGAGACGGACGCGGAGCTTTATAAGCTGGGCATTCACACGCTCGAAGAGTCCGCCTCCGTAGACCCGCCCGAAGCGATGATGCAGGCGCTTTACGGGCGCGCCAGGGATTTAGTCGCGACCGGAAAGTTCATCGCGATGATCGGCGGCGAGCACTCCGTCAGCGCGCCCGTCATACGCGCCCACGCCGAAGCTCACGACAATCTCTCTGTCCTTCAGATAGACGCGCACGCCGATTTGCGCGACACCTACGACGGCACGCCGCACTCTCACGCTTCGATCATGGCGCGCGTCGTGCGCGACCTGCGACTGCCTTCCGTGCAATGTGGCATCCGCTCCATCTCGGCCGAAGAGGCGCGCGCCATAGAGGAGCTTCCGACGCGCATCTTCTGGGCCAAGGACATAGTGGGCCGCACGGATTGGTGGGAAGAGGCCGTCTCGGGCCTCACAGAGAATGTTTACCTGACGATCGACATTGACGGGCTCGACCCGTCGCTCGTAGCGCAGACGGGCACGCCTGAGCCGGGCGGGCTCGGCTGGTATGAAGTCCTGGGGCTCGTGCGCACGCTGGCGCGCCGCCGCCGCGTCGTCGGCATGGATTTGACAGAGTACTCATACGTCGAGGGCTTTAACGCCTCTGCTTTTCTGTGCGCCAAACTGATCTACAAATCGCTCGCCTTTATTTTCGAGAATCAAACCGAGCGGGTACGCGCCGTCGGAAGTAGCGCCGCCGGATTAGGCGCTTGACCCTTTATCCGGCCGCGACGACTGCCAAGCGCGCAGCGCGCCCGCGACTCTCTCGCTCTGGTAAGGCTCGCGTTTGATGAGCGAGCC
>DASQYE010000453.1:0-7282 GCA_035639355.1 Pyrinomonadaceae bacterium | reverse complement strand
ATTGCCGGAAGCGCGACGGCCGACGGCGCGGCCACGGTCGTCTACAGCATCGATAACGGTAAGACCTATGCGGCCGAGCCCGTCGTGGAAGAGAAGCAGGCGGACGGATCGGTCAAGGTAGTGCCTGCGCCCACGTCCATGTACACGCAGGTTCGCTACGAGTGGACTGACGCGCTGGCCGGGGGCAGCAAGCTCAACGCTTCTTACAAGGTGCGCGTCAAGTAACTCAAGATCGACGCTCTCGTCCCGGTAAGGACGCGGCCCGCGCGAAATGCTCCAGCCCCCTTGCGAGTAGCTTCGCTCCCTTCAGGTGACTGGCCTCGGCCCACCCCATAAAACCTTTTTGAGGAATGAAAGATGAAGACCACAGCTAACTCCCCCGCCCGGCCCGGCAGCGCAGCCCTTGCGCGCATCATTGCCCTCCTGGCCCTCGCCTGCCTGCTCTCGGTGCCCGCGATGGCGCAGCAGACGCCCGGCGGCACGGTGATTACTAATACGGCCACGGCCACCTACTCTGACGGCACGAGCACCTACGACACCAAGTCGCTGCCCGTCACCGTCACGGTCGCCAACGTCTCCGGCCTGAAGATCACGCCCGACGGTCAGCTCGACTCAAGCGTCGTGGCTGGACAGACTGTGAACTTCGTCTTCACCGTCACCAATCTAGGCAACTTCGACGATCAGGTGCGCTTCCTCGCCAGCGGCGGCAGCATCCTTGCGAGCGGCCCCGGCACGATTCAGGACGCCTTCATAGACCTCAATGGGAACAACACCAAGGACGGACTCGACCTCTCCATCTACGGCAGCAACCCCGCTATAGACCAGGCGATCACCCGCAGCGGCGACCCGGCCCTGAAGGATCGCTTCAACGTCGTGGTCGTCGTCCTGGTCAACAATGGAGCCACCACGGGCCAGACGATCAGAGTCCAGCTCGGTAACGAGACGGGCGCGTCTCCCTGGGACAACCTCGCCACGAGCGGGGCCGGAACGGAAGTCCGCACGCTGAATGCTTCGGCCAACGGCTCGCGCCAGGCGGGCGGCGACATACGCGCCAACATCGCCAACGACGCGCAGCTACAGGTCTCCTTGAGTGCTCCGGCCGGGCCCATCGCGCTCGGCTCCGACATTAGTTATTCAGTCGGCGTCTGTAATACGGGCGCACGCGAAGCCGCGCCCACCACGCTTTCGGGCAATTCCGGCGTCTTCATAGTGATGCCGATCCCGTCCGGCACAAGTCTGAAGAGCGGCCAGGCATTCGCCGGCAGCCAGCTCACGCTCTACACTACCGATCCTTTGACGACCGCGCCGACCGCCGCCTCCTGGAATTCGAGCGCGCCCGCTCCGCTATCGAGCGCGACTCGCGTCGCCTTCAAGGTCGCCACTCCGCTGCTGGCTAATTCCAGCCCGTGCAGCGCGAACATTACCATGCTGGTGACGGTCAGCACGGGCATCAACGCTTCCACCCCGATCAAGCAGATGGCCGACGCCTTCGCCAACAACAGCATCGGCACGCTAATTAAAGACCAGTCGGACGACCAGGCGAGCGGCCCGCAGATACCGAACAAGAGCGACGGCAACGCCCTGAATCCGAGCGTCGTTCAGCCCAACGCTTCGAGCGGTACGCCCTTGCAGACCACGCTCCAGGCGGTTGGCAACGTCTTGAACGGCCCCTTCGGCCAACCCGGCGCGAGCGGCCCCGGCAGTACGGATGACGACTACACCAACCTGAGCGTAAGCCAGGGCATAGCGGGGATTGCGCCCGGCGGCAATACCAACGCCGTCGGCAACGTCATCACCTTCAAGAATACCGTCCAGAATAACGGCAACGCCAACGACACCTACACGCTGAGCGTTCTTTCGTTCCCGGGCAACGGCACGGGCGGCGGCGTACTGGTTCGTCTCAGCACGGACGACGGCGCGACCTGGACGACCCTTGTCAACAATGGCGTCGCCACGGGCGTGCCCAATCCGACGCTCGCCGTCAATTTCAACGGCACGCAAGACTACAAGGTAGAAGTAACGCTGCCTTTGGGCCTGCCTGTGCTCGCCGGATACAACACGGTCATTCGCGCCACGTCCGGTAATACGCCGACGGTGCACAACGATACTATCGACCGCGTCTACACTGGCTTCATACGCCTCGTCAAGACGGCGGCGATCACCAACGGCACGGGCATCGGCGGCGCTAACGATCCTGTCCCCGGCGCTGTTATCGAGTACACGATCACTTACACGAACATATCCTCGACCGGCGGCAGTAACAACGGATTGCTGTCGGCGACCAGCGTCGCCATCACGGACGACGGCGCGGGCGCGAACAACTGGGCGACCCACGCCACCTATGTCGCAAACTCGGCGTCCAGCCAGTTGACCGTTCCGGTCGCCGTGCCCAACTACGGCAACATCGTGGTCAACGGAACGTCCACTTCGCTCACGGACACGCTGCCGGGATTGCAGGCGGGCGTCTCGGGGACGTTCAAGTTCAGCGTAACTATCAAATAGTCAGCCCTCTCTCCGTTAGGGCTCTGGACGATAGTTAATCGGGACGGCGCGGCAGCAGAGAAGGCCCATAGAGCAATTGCTCCGCTCAAGGCCCACAGGCTGACCGCGCCGCTTCTGACTTCAACAAGACAAGGGAGTTTGACCGGGAAGCCGTTCTCTCCCGCAGGTCGAAGATGCTAGCTGCCCCTCTCAACAGGATTATAATCGCCGCCATTCTCGTCGCGGTCATTCCGGCCTCGATGGCGGGCGTGCTCGCCGTGCGTGCGAGCGACGATCCGACGGAGGCGGGCACTGTAATCTCTAACCGCGCCGAAGCGACCTACGAGGATGAAGACGGCGCTAGCTACGGAACTGTCTCTCCGACCATCACGATCACAGTCCTCTCGGTCTCCACGCTCGTCGTCACACCTGACGAAACGGAATCGTCGGACGCCATTGGCCCACACGAGAGCGTGACCAGGATATTCCGCGTCTGCAACACGGGCAATACGCCCGACCTCTACACGATCACGCGCGCCGAGGTGAACGCCCCGGCGAGCATCGCTTCGCTGCACTTCGACACGGACGCGAGCGGAACACTAACCGACGCCGACACGCTCGTGCAGACGGGCCAAACGATGTCTCCGCGCGTGCGACAGGGCACGTGCGTGGGCGTGGTGGCCGTCATAGACACGAACGACGCCGCGCCGCAGAGCGCCCTTTCGATTCATTTGACGGCGCGCTCCAACGTCGTCAGCGCCGTCAACGGGACGGGCGAAGACAGCGGCACAATCATCAACGTCGTCGGCAAGGGCTCGGTCGTGGGCTCGCCCGATGACCCGGCGCTGCCTCCACTCAAGACGGTCAACGGTTCCAGCCGCGCGGTCGTCGCTCCCGGAACTCCCTTCACCTACACCATAGCCTTTCGTAATCACGGCGATGTCGTCGCGCACTCTGTAACGGTCTCGGATGAGCTGCCCGCCGGAGTCGAATACGCTCCCGGCTCGCTTCGTCTGGACGAGCGCAGCCTGACGGACGCCGAAGACGGCGACGAGGGGAAGTTCGCGCTAGGTCGCGTGCAGGTACTTTTGCCGCAGGTCGAGCCGGGACAGCTCGTCAAAATATCTTTCGGGGCGACGATGACGAGCGGCGCGACCGCCGGCGTAGGGCTCGTCAACAGCGCCGTCATCGGCGGGCAAAACCTGCGCCCCGTGGCGAGCAGCAACGCGGTCGTGCTGGTCGATCCCTTCGGCACTGTCTTTTCAGCGCGCAGCAACGGCGCGACCGTTCTAGCGGGCGCGCGCGTAGAGATTCTGCTCGATCAGAACGGCGAGCAGCCGCTGCCGACCGTGCTCGAACAGGGCTTTCTGCCCAACACGCGCAACGAGAATCCTTACCTGACCGACGGGCAGGGCCATTACAGCTTCGCGCTGACGCCGGAACAGCTCGGCACGGAAGGCACACCCAAGCACTATTTTATGCGCGTCACGGCTCCGGGCTACATCACGCGCATGATGGAGCTGACGGCGCGCCCAACCCGCGCAGACCTCTTCGGCCTGACGGTTCATGCCCTGGACGATCAACCTCTGGCCCGCGCAGGCCACTTCGAGATCACGAGCGAGGACGTACAGATCGAAGACCTCGCGGCCGTGGCGCTCAACATCCCCATGTTCGAGCGGCGCAACCTGGAAATCTCAAAGTCGGCCGACCGCCAGCGCGCCGAGATCGGTGACACGATCACCTACCGCGTGGAGGTGCACAACTCCACGTCGGCCGCCATACACGACCTCTTGGTGCGCGACCGCCTGCCGGAATCATTCCACTACGCGGGCGGAACGGCCAGACTCGGAGCGGCAGCCTCCTTGGCCGAAGCAATCGAGCCGCAGATAGAGGGCGAAGAGCTTGTCTTCCGTATTCAGGAACTCGGCGCGGGCGCGACCGCGCGGATACTCTACAGAACTCGCGTCGGCGCGAACGCGCGCGAGGGCGCGCAGGAGAATTTGGCCGTCGCGCAGGGCTCTTTCGCGACCGGCGAGGTGGTCAAGACCGCAGCGGCGCGCGCCATCGTGCGTATCGGCAGCGGCGTCTTCTCTACGCGCCAGATGATCTTGGGCCGCGTCTTTGAGGACGTGAACGGCACGGGGCTGTTCGAGGATGTCGATCGACCGCTCGCCGGCGTGCGCCTTTTCCTACAGAACGGTCAGTCGGTCGTCACCGACTCGCAGGGGCTTTATAGCTTCCCTTCGCTGGGCGACGGGCCGCAGGTCATCGCGCTCGATCCGGTCAGCGTTCCTGCCGGGTATTACTTGTCGGACGCGGGGACGGTCGCGGGCCGCAGCTGGACCAGACTGCTTCGCACGCCCGTGGGCGGCGGCGCGCTCCTGCGTCAAAACTTCGCGCTCGTCAGCAACAACTCGCAGTCTCATGCTCCCTCTACGGCCGACCTCGCGCCGAAGACCGATTCACTTCCCCCTCTCTCCTCAACGCAGAATTCATCCCCTGCGGCCAACGCGAGCCAGGTTCCGGAGACAGCCAGTTTGCGACCCGCGAGCGAGAGGCCGCGCACCGCAGGCACCTACGAGGTAGCTTCTACGGAGACGCTTGAGCCGGTCGCGCCGGGCGAAGTGAGCGTGCTTTCGCCTTCGGCCAATGCCGTTGTGATGTCGCCGGCGATGCAGATAGAGGCGCGCGTCCATCTCAATTGGAGCATTCATCTTGAAGTCAATGGCGAGCGCATCTCGGACAAGAACATAGGCCAGAGCCGCCTTGACCAAAAGAACAACGTCTCGACCTTCACGTTCGTCGGGCTGAGCTTGCGCCCCGGCCCGAATCGCCTGCTCATCACGGCCATAAGCCCCGAGGGCACGCCCGGCCGCCCGCAGGAGATGATCGTGATGGGCCGTGGGCCCGCGCGTCGCCTTCAGATTTCCCCGGAGAAGACGGAGATTCAGGCCGACGGGCGCGACTCTACCGTCCTGCATTTGAGCGCCTTCGACCAATGGGGCAGCCCTGCGCTCGACGGACAGGTGGCGCTCGCGGTTTCGGCGGGCCGTTTGCAGTTGATGGCCGGTGCGGCGGGCGAAGCGCAAGCTTCGCAGGCACGCGACGCGCGCGGCGCGGGCCAATCGCCGGAACGATCCGGCGAGGGGGAGAGCGAGCTGCTGGTCATGCTACAGAACGGCGAGGCCGAGCTTCGTTTAATCGCGTCGGGCGCTCCCGGCCAGGCGCGTCTACAGGCGCAGATGGGCGGGCTCGAAGCGCAATCGGAAGTCCGCATCACGCCCGAGTCTCGTCCGGCTATCTTGGTCGGGCTGGCCGAAGTGACGATAGGCAAGGCCGTCCCTGAAGTGAGCTTGCGCGGCGAGGAGGGTAATCTTCGCAGCCGCCTGAGCTTCTTCTATCACGGCAATCTCTGGCGGCGCAGTATTCTCACACTCGCATACGATTCACAGCGACCGATCAATCGGACTGCGGGCCGAGACCGTCTCTTCCAGCTCGATCCGCTCGATCGCGTCTACCCGCTCTTCGGCGATTCATCCACGCGTTACCAGGCGGCCGAAAGTAACTCCAAGCTCTACGCGCGGATTGACAAGGGTCGTTCCTACGCCATGTTCGGAGACTTCACGGCCGACATGGAAGACCTTGCGCTCACGGGCTACACGCGCAAATTGACGGGCGTCAAAGCCCACCTGGAGAATTCGCGCGGCGATTACGTGACGGTGACGGGCGCTCGGCCCGATACGGCTTTTGCGCGCGACGTTTTTCCGGGCGGGACGCTGGGGCTATTGCGCCTCTCTCACAGCGAGATACTTCCGGGCTCGGAGACGCTGGTGCTTGAGGTACGCGACCGCCGCAACCCGGAGATCATCCTCTCCACCGAGCAGCTCATGCGCTCCGTAGATTACAACCTGAACCCTTCGACGGGCGAGGTCTTCTTCCTGCGCTACATTTCGACCTTCGACTACGCTCTCAATCTGGTGCAGGTCGTTGCTACCTACGAGCATCGCAGCGACGATCTTTCAACGGCCGTCTACACGGGCCGAGCCGTACGAAATTTCGAGAGCCTGGGTTTGCGCATGGGCCTTTCAGCGATCGTACAGGAATCCGACCTGGGCTCTTTCGTCCTCGCCGGCCTCGACGGCGTCAAGAAGCTTCCGCGCCACGGCGAGCTGCGTTTCGCCTATGCGCGCAGCCAGGGCGAGATCATGGGCGGCGGCAATATCTTCGACGCGAGTGAGCGCGAGCATAACGGCGATGCTTACCGACTGGAGCTTGTGCAGCCCCTCTCTTTCTACGAAGCGGTGGTCAGAGCGCGCTACGCGTATGCGTCCGCAGGCTTCTACAACCCGTTCGGGACGACCATCACGCCGGGCGCTCGTCGCGGCGAGGTCTCGTTCGAGTTCAAGCCGCGCTCGAAATCCACCCTGCGCTTCGGCCTCATGAGCGAGCACAATCGCACCGACACAGTCGATAACTCTCGCCTCACGCTCTCGGCCATGTGGGAGCAGGTCGTATCGGAGCGCCTGCGCTTTCACCTGGGCTTCGATCACAGGAGCTTCGACGACGAGCTGACGGATCGCCAGACCGAGTCGAATCTAATCACGGCGGCCGCCGAAGTGCAGGTCACGGACAAGCTCAGCGTCTCGGCCAAGCGCGAACAGAACATAGGCGAGGCCGACCCAACCTATCCGAACCAGACGACGCTGGCGGCGACCTACCAGCTCAACCAGTTGACCAGGATTTTCTTCACCCAGCGCCTGGCGTCCGCGCCGATAATTCCGATTGGCGATGTCGCGCAGAC
>DASQYE010000452.1:0-6846 GCA_035639355.1 Pyrinomonadaceae bacterium | reverse complement strand
ATCACAGGGCCAAGCGTGGCGTTGAAGCCCGGAAACCCGAAGAATGTCCCGATCCCGTTTGTGATGCCTCCCGGCCCCTGCCCGAAGTTGCCGGCCGGGCCGCCCACGAACGGATACTGCACGAAGGGCTGGCCCGACAGGTAATAGGTATTGAAGGCCGACCCAGGCGCAAAGGCTGCGGCACAGCCCGGGCAAAACGGCGGACGAAACACGGCGCTGCCGGCCACCGTGCCAACATTGGGGCCCTGCGGCGCCTGGATGATCGCAGGAGCCGAGCCCAGGGCTGTCGTCGTGAAGTAGACCTGCGAGTTCGGCAGGTAAAACGAAGAGAGGTTCAACGGAGTGTTGACCTTCACGCCCCTGTAAGCGTCCGTGTTGAAGAACAACTCCAGATGATCGTTGACGCCGATCTGGAAAGAGACCGGGACTTCCGTGATGTCAACATCGCCGGGGTCACGATCGAAGTTCGAGTAGGCAATCGAGAAGGTGAACTCGCCGCGGCGCAAAGTTGACCCGTCATAAATGGTGAAAAGACCTGTGGGGCCGCCTGGGGGGCCGCCCGTGCCGACGGTCGGGGCCTGGTTCCGCGGATCGGTCTCCGACCTCTGGGTTTGAGCTAGGGCGGCGGCACACAGCACTAGCAAAATGAACGCTACAAAAAGCGCTCTTCTCGCGAGTCTCATCGCATTCCTCCTGCAAAACAAAAAGTACAAGTAAAGTTAGAGTGCTACCCCTCGAGCGAACATTTTAAGGACGGAGCAGCAAGAGGGCCAAGTTACAAAAACATAACCGGCGTTAAAGCTTATACGAAACCAGACCTCACACTGTCAATGTGATAATGACAGTCTGCACACCTTAAATGCAGATTGTAAAGACGCTTGGTGAATACTCGGGCGCGGCCTGGGCCAATCCTAAGGGGTGGCCATGAAAGTTTTCTACCTGATTGGAACGCCCCGCTCAAACGAATCCGCCAAGTCTCGGACGGCTTCGCGGCACGGCTCAACATCCGCACGGTTTTACTGCTTATGATGGCCGTTTGTATGGGCCAGATGATCGCGCAGGTATCGGCCCGTGTGCGACTCCGGGACGCGCATGATCTCTTCGGGCGTGCCTGTGGCGACGACGTAACCGCCTGCATCTGCGTCCGATTCTATGAACGGACTGTCTGCGGTTCAATTCCAACTTTACCATGCTCTAGCGTAGCGAGCGGAACTTCGTTAATATGGCCCGGCGCGGTTTTGATACTCTAGCGTCGGCGTCAAGAAGCGCTCGGCTTCAAGCGGAGTGGCCTGGCTCATTCAAACTCTACCGGGCCGCCCTTCAGTGTCACGCTCATCATTCTTTACGTAGGACACATGCTACTCCTCAACACCGTCTTACAAGACCGTTATCGCATCATTCGCCAACTCGGACGGGGTGGCATGGGAACTGTCTATGAAGCGCTCGATCAGCGTGTGAGCGCCATCGTCGCGTTGAAAGAAACTATCGTCGGAGATGATGAAGATGCCCGCCGCGCCTTCGAGCGTGAAGCTGCGCTCCTGGCGAACCTGCATCACCAGGCCCTGCCCAAGGTGATGGACTATTTTATAGAGGACGGCGGCGAGTTTCTGGTGATGGAATACATTTCCGGTTATGACCTCGCGGAATTGTTGGAAGTGCGGGGCTCGCCCTTCGATGTTCAGCACGTGCTCGGGTGGGCCGACGAGCTGCTCAAAGTGCTTGATTACCTGCACGGGCGGAAGCCGCCGATACTGCACCGCGACATCAAGCCGTCGAATTTGAAGCTCACTAAACAGGGCGAGATATTCCTGCTCGATTTCGGGCTCGCCAAAGGCGCAGCCGGACAGATGCCGACGCTGGTGACGAGCCGTAGCGTGCGCGGCTACACGCCCCTCTACGCTTCGCTCGAACAGATGTATGGCAAAAGGACGGACACGCGCAGCGACCTCTACTCACTGGGCGCGACCCTTTATCATCTCTTGACGAATGTGCCGCCGGTCGATGCGCCGACGCGCTTTGAGACGCTGGAAGATGAGGAGACAGACCCTTTGCGACCGGCGCATGAGATCAACCCGCAGGTGCATCCCGCCATCTCTTCGGTGATTCAGCAGGCGATGGCTATCAGCCGCAAGAATCGGCCCGCGAGCGCCACGGAGATGCGCTTCGCCCTGCAACGGGCCAAGGAGGAGGCGCAGCGGGCCACGGAAGCACGCCTTCACCTGGAAGTCGAGCAGAGGCAGCACGAGAAAGAAGAGCGCGCGCGCGTCAAAACCGAAGAGCAGGAGCGCAACGAGGCGGACGCCGCCCGACGCCGCGCCGAAGAGGCCGCCCTTCGCCTGACAGACTTGCGCAAGCGCGAGGAGGAAGAGGCGCGTCAGCGAGAGGAAGCGGAGGCCGAGCGCCTGCGCTTGGAAGAAGAAAATCGCCAGCGCGCCGAAGAGGAGCGCCTGGAAGAAGAGGAAAGACAAAGACGCGCTCTAGCAGAAACCGAACGCCGAGAGGCCGAAGAAGAAGCCGCGCGCAAGCTGGCCGCCGAAGAAGCGGCTGCGCGTGAGGAAGAGGCTGCGCGTCGTCTTGAAGAGGAGCGCCGCGCGCGGGAGGAAGAAGAGGAAGCGCGCCGCCGCGACGCAGCGGCGGAGGCCGACCGCAGACGAGCGGAAGAAGAGCGCCGCCATGTTGAGCGAGAGCAGCAACTCGCGCGGGAGGCCGAAGAAGAGCGTCGCCGCACTGCGGAGCTTGAGCGAGAACAGCAGGACGCTGAAACGGTGACGGCTATTGCAGAAGAACCATTGCGGCACGCTCCCTCGACAAACGCTGCGCAGACTCCAGCCGCGCAGTCACAAGGCGCGCCCGATTCCCGCACGCCGGTCGTCGCCAGGATTGAAAAGGCGATGCGGTTTTCTACAGACCGGCGCGTTATCATTGGCGCTCTGGCCGGTGTCGTCTTGGTGGTGGGCATCATCGCGACTGTTTTGATGCGGCTGATAGATACGGGTGAAACTTCATCCGCCAATGGTAATCAAGCCGTCTCAGTCCCTCCTGGCAAAGAAGGTCAGACAACATCGGACAACGCCGAAACGGCCGGGACACCGACGCCGCCTGCGGGGATGGTCTACGTGCCGGGCGGCACTTTCTGGATGGGACGCGATGAGAAAGACGGAGGCGACGAGTACGAGCGGCCCGCGCATCAGGTGACGGTCAATCCCTTCTTTATAGACATATACGAGGTGACCAATGAAGAGTACGCGAAGTTTGTCAGCGCGAAGAATCATCGCCCGCCTTCAACGTGGAGTGATGAAAATTACCCCGCGAATGATGCGCGCAAACCCGTGACGGGTGTTACTTGGAATGATGCCAACGAATATGCGAATTGGGTAGGCAAGCGTCTTCCCACCGAAGAGGAATGGGAATATGCGGCGCGAGGTGCGGACGGTCGGCTCTATCCCTGGGGCCCCAAGTGGCTCGCAGGATGGGCTAACGCTAACGGCGCTTCGCGTCGCCTGGTTGACGTTGGCACATACAAAGGCGCGTCGCCCTTCGGAGCGTTTGACATGGTCGGCAACGCCTGGGAGTGGACGGCGAGCACTCTGAAAGCCTATTCGGCGGACAGCAAATTGCCGGAGGCGACTTCGGACGACAAGAAGGTCATACGCGGCGGTAACTACATAAGCACCAAAAAGGAGGCGACGAGTACGTATCGTATGGGCTTGCTACCTATCAATGATCCTACAGGCTATAACACCACAGGCTTTCGTTGCATCAAGAATATTGATAAAAGTCAGTAGCCTTCATTTGAAAGAAATGAAAAACAGGGGCGAACGATGAGACGGAAACATCCAACTTATGCTGTCTGTTCAGGCATAGCCTGCTTTATCTTTCTACTGTCAACAGCTTTCTACTTCTCATCCTCTTCGACGGCTGTCGCTTTATCGTCAACAGCGGGACAAGAAGGCGGGAGGCCGCCGACGAACACGACGACCAACTCATCGAATAAGCCCGGCAATTCGACACGTAGAAGGAAGCGGAATCGGAATACGCGGCCATCCGGCACAGAATCCGTCGCCTTGCCGCCGCCAGCCCAAACCAGTCCAACTGCGACAGGGCCGTCGAATAGTAATAGACGGGCATCCGAAAGAGAGCCCAACGTCAACGTTGATAGTCGTAATGCGAACGCGGGCACTCGCGGCGCGAGCGATAGTCCGCGCGTGTCCAACACAAACGACTACAGGCGTGAGCCTGAGGACTCGACGCCGTCAAGGCTTAGAGAGAATAGCGAGCCATCCAGAATAGAAGCCTTGTCGCGTCAGCGTCTACGCGAGCCTGAATCGCCAAAATGCGAGGCCCAACCGCCGACAAGAGGGACGGGGCGCGAGTTCACCGAAAACTTAAATGGGGTCAAACTGGAGATGGTCGAAATACCGGCGGGTAGTTTATGTATGGGGTCGCCTCCGTCTGAAAATGATCGGGATGCAGATGAAGGGCCGCAGCATAGGGTGACAGTGCGGAGCTTTTACATGAGCAAATACGAGGTGACGCAGGAGCAATGGTATGCCGTGATGGGCGTGAATCCGAGTAAATTCAAAGGTGGTAACCTGCCGATCGAAAACATTTCTTGGAAGGATGCCGTGGAGTTTTGCCGGAAGCTGTCGCAGATGACAGGGAAAATATATCGTTTACCGAGCGAAGCCGAGTGGGAGTATGCTGCGCGCGCGGGCACAAATACTCCATTTGCATTCGGGTCGAGTCTTTCATCGAGCCAGGCAAACTTTGACGGCAACTCTCCGTATGGCGGAGCGCCGGTGGGAGTGTACCGGCAGCAGCCAATGCCGGTTGGTAGTTTTTCTCCCAACAACTTTGGGTTGTACGACATGCATGGGAATGTGTCGGAGTGGTGTCAGGATGGTTATCATGGGAATTACAATAGAGCGCCAACAGACGGCAGCGCGTGGGAGAGCAGTGGAGAGCAAAAGGAACGAGTGTGGCGGGGCGGGGCGTGGGATTCTTCAGCCTCAGCAGTGCGCTCCGCATATCGTGGCGTGAATTACTGGCGCGAACCCAGTGAGTATTTTGGCCTACGCGTGGTGACGGTTTCCATTCCTTCTTAACTAAAGCAGCCTTGAAATGTGGCGGCGCGGTCGAGAGGCCGGTAGCCTTTCAATCGCGCCGCCATGTTTGTTTGTCTTCGTCTCGCCCGTCCCTATCAGAGTTTCCAGCTTGAATTGCTATTGATTACGGTGTGTCGCCGGTGTTGGGTTTGCGCTGTGGTGCTTTGTACTCGGATTTGCGTTTGAGGCCGAGGGCCTGCAACTGGCTTGAGTCCTTGCCGAATTGCGCTCTGACCTGATCTTTGACGGCGAGGATGGTGTTGTGGAAGCGCCAGGCTTCGGCGACCGCTTCGTCGCGGGCCGTCTCTGCCGCTGCTTCGGCCTGCACGGCCGATTGCTGCTTTTCAACGAGCGTCGTGTGCGCCGTCGTGACGGCAGCAAGCGTGTAGGCAGGATTGTTGGGCGTGTAGCCATCTATGGCTTGCAGGGCTGCGAAGGCGTCTTCGTCCGCCTGAAGTTGTGAAGGCGGTAATGGTCGGTTCTCATTTTTCGCCATAAGGAATCTCCTCAGTGAGTGAAAGGGACGGGTGCGATGAGACGAACGAATATTATGAGACTGAAGGTTGCGCAGGCAAGAACTATTTTTCAGTCCCGCGCGCACCAATCCCGCATACGCGCTCTATATCTGAGGCCCGCTTCCGGCTTAATCAAGCGCATTGCCTTAAAGAATAAGACGTAGGGACGAGTTTGCACGCCGGGGAGCGGGTAACTCCCGCACCCATGATTATAAAGGAATCTCGTCGTACGGCTAAGGAGTACGGCTGGCGTCCTTAGTAGTCTCGCCTGCGTAGAAGGTATTCAAGGCAAACGATAAAGGAAGGGCGCTCGTAGATAAAGGAGTATGGTTTGATTGGAAAGCAGAATGGCGCGATTAAAAAGGAAGTAGGCTCGATTGGAAAGGAAGCAGATGTGATTGATGGGTATTTATAAGAAACTGCAAATGGGGCGAAAGAAAATAGTTTGTAGTTACGCCGGATGATCCCTTGTTTTCGCAATTATGGCTCGAAGCGCAAGCGGGAATAACGGCCACATCAGGCCGTATGGCCGTTTGCGTGAGCCAGATGATCGCGCAGGTATCGGCCCGTGTGCGACTCCGGGACGCGCATGATCTCTTCGGGCGTGCCTGTGGCGACGACGTAACCGCCTGCGTCTCCGCCTTCGGGGCCGAGGTCTATGATGTAGTCGGCGGTCTTAATCACGTCCAGATTATGTTCTATGACGAGGAGCGACCCGCCCGCTTCGAGAAGGGCGCGAAAGGCCGCGAGCAGTTTGTTGATGTCATCGAAGTGCAGGCCCGTGGTCGGCTCATCGAAGATGTACAGAGTCTTTGCCCCGGTGCGCTTGGAGAGGTGGGCGGCGAGTTTTACGCGCTGCGCTTCTCCGCCGGAGAGAGTGGTCGCCGATTGGCCCAGCCGCAGGTAGCCTAGGCCCACGTCATCCAACACGCGCAGGCGGTTCGTGATCTTCGCAATGTCGCGAAAGAAAGCGATCGCCTCGCGCACGGTCATATTAAGAACGTCGTTGATATTCTTGCCGCGATAGCGCACGTCCAGTATTTGCGGCTTGAAGCGCGTGCCCTTGCACTCTTCGCAGACCAGCTCGACATCGGCGAGGAACTGCATCTCGACGGTGACGGTGCCGTCGCCCTGGCAGACTTCGCAGCGCCCGCCGGGGACGTTGAAGGAGAAGAACGAAGGGTCGAAGCCGCGCGTCTGCGCTTCGCGGGTGGAGCTGAATGCTT
>DASQYE010000451.1:0-13330 GCA_035639355.1 Pyrinomonadaceae bacterium | reverse complement strand
AGGAGCAGCAGCGCCTACTGAATCAAGCCCTCGGCTACATGCTCAAGGCATTGCCGGCCGTGTTTCTGATGTCGCCGTTGCCGTTGTTTGTCGGGTGGGCGACCGCTGCCATCCGACAGGTATTCCGTATCTCTTGGTGGCGCTCTGTGGCGGTCGTGCTGCTGAGCGGACTGCTGATGATACCGGCGACGCTTCTTTTGACGCGCCTCTTCGGCTGGATATTCGTCTCGCCTTTCCTGGTTCTGCTGCTCTTTCTATTGCTGCGCGGATATGCGGGCGAGCTTTCACGCGCGCATCGCGCACGCGCCTCCTTCAAGCAGAACCTTGAGGCGGCGACGCTCAATCCGGCTGACGCTTCTGCGCATTACAACCTGGGCCTGATTCATCAACAGCGCAACGAGTTCGACCAGGCCGTCAAGCGTTTCGAGCGCGCCGTGGAGATAGACTCGGACGAGCTGGACGCTCATTACCAACTGGGGCGCATAGCGCGTGCGGAGGGGAGACTCGCGGACGCGATCAAGCATTTCGAGCAGGTCGTCGGGCGCGATGAGACGCACGCGCAGCACGAAATCTGGCGAGAGATCGGCGCGACCTACCTGGCCGCAGAACAGTTCGGCGACGCGCGCTCTGCCCTTGAGCGCTTTCTAGATCATCGTCCGAACGATCCCGAAGGGCTTTATCTGATGGGGCGTGCGCTTGCCGGCCTGGGCCACCAGCGCGAAGCCGCCAGCTCCATGCAGGCCTGCATAGAGGCCGTCAAGACCGCGCCCGCCTACAAGTACCGTACGGAAAAACGCTGGCTCAACGAGGCGCAACAGTTCCTAAAAACAGTGACAAGTGACGGGTGAGAAAAACAGTGGCGAGTGACAAGTGACAAGTGACGAGTTGAAAACTGAAAACTTCATCTCTGCTTGTCACTTGTCACTCGTCACTTATCACTGATCTTATATGTCTGTAAACGAATCAAAACCGGCGCTGCTTGCGCTCGAAGATGGTCGTCGCTTTCGCGGGCGCTCGTGGGGCGCTGAGGGCGAGTCCTGCGGCGAGATGGTCTTCAACACTTCCATGTCCGGCTATCAGGAGGTGCTGACCGATCCTTCCTACGCGGGACAGATCGTGTGCATGACGTATCCGCTGATAGGAAATTACGGCGTCAACCACGAGGACGCGGAATCCTCCCGCCCGTGGGTCGAGGGCTTCGTCGTGCGCGAGGCGAGCCGCACCATGTCTAACTGGCGCGCCGAAGAGACGCTCGATGCCTATCTGAAAAGGTGGAACATCGTCGCCATCGATCACATAGACACGCGCGCCCTGGTGCGCCACATACGCGACAAGGGAGCGATGCGCGCCTGTCTCTCGACCGTAGAGCTAAATGAAGAGAAGCTGGTGGAGAAAGCCAGGAGCGCCCCCGCTATGGAGAACAGGGAACTGGCGAGCGCCGTGACGTGCAAAGAGCCCTATGTGGTCGAGGCCGAAGGCCGAGAGCGTTTTCACGTCGTCTGCTATGACTTCGGCGTGAAGATGAACTCCCTGCGCGAGCTGGCGCGTATGAATTGTCGCGTCACGGTCGTGCCCGCAGGGACGCCCGCCGCCGATGTCCTTGCCCTGCGCCCGGACGGCATCTTCCTCTCGAACGGGCCGGGCGACCCGGCCGCGATGACGGCGGTCGTCGAAGAGGTTCGCCGCGTCATACATTCGGGTGTGCCTACGTTCGGCATCTGTTTCGGCCATCAACTGTTGGGCAGGGCCTTCGGCGGCACAACCTACAAGCTAGTGTTCGGTCATCGGGGCGGCAACCAGCCCGTCAAAGACCTGGCCCAGGGCTCGGTCGAGATCACTTCGCACAATCACGGGTTCGCCGTCCAGGCCGCGAGCCTGCCCGGCGAAGTGGAGGTGACGCACATCAATCTCAACGACAACTGTGTGGAAGGGATGCGCCATCGCACGCTTCCCATCTTCTCCGTGCAATATCACCCGGAAGCCGCCCCCGGCCCGCACGACGCCGCACACCATTTCCGCCGCTTCCTCGAACTGATAGAGCGCGCCGCCACCGCCTCCTGAAAAGAGCTTCTATGAAACGGTCTATTATATTACCCCTGCTCCTGCTGCTTCTGCTGTCACTCGTCGCCGTCGGTTTTACCTTCCTGAGAGCCGATCTGACGCTTGTGCGCGTCGCGCTCGCGCAGGAGGCCGTAGGTCAGCCAAAGGACTACAGGTACTACTCCGAGCAGGCTGTCAAAGCTTACAAAGAGAAAAATTACGCCGCCTATCTTGAGAACATGAAGATGGCGCTGGAGCTGAGGCCCAACCATCCGCGCCTGGTCTATAACCTGGCGAGCGCTCATGCCCTGGCGGGAAACAAGACGGAGGCCATAGCGCTGCTCGCGCGCGTGGCCGAGATGGGACTGGTCTACCCGGCGGACAAGGACGACGATTTCGCTTCCATCAAAGAGAGCGACGGTTTCAAGGCCGTCCTGAGGAAGTTTGAAAACAACAGGGCTCCCGTCAATCATAGCAATACCGCCTTCACCATGCGGGAGAAGGGGCTCGTCACGGAAGGCATCGCTTACGATCCGGCGCGCGAGACCTTTTACGTCAGCAGCGTGCATAAAAGAAAAATAGTGAGCATCGGCCCCGACGGCGCGGCGAAGGATTTCGCCACCGAGCGTGAGGGCTTATGGAGTGTCCTTGGGATGAAGGTCGATGCCGGGCGACGCCACCTGTGGGCCACTAGCGCCGCGCTTCCGCAGATGATGAATTACAGGGAAGAAGAGAAGGGCCGCTCCGCCATCTTCAAGTTCGACCTCTCGACGGGAAAGCTGCTGAAAAAATATCTGCTCCCGGCCGGGCCCAAAAAGCACCTGCTCGGCGACCTCGTTCTAAACTCGCGCGGCGATGTCTTTGCGACCGACAGCCTGACTCCGGCCCTCTACAGGATAGACCACCGCAAAGACGAGCTTGAGGTCTTTATAGAGGGCGAGCCGTTCGTCGCGGCACAGGGGCTGGATCTCTCCGAGGACGAGAAACTGCTTTTCGTAGCGGACTATTCCAGGGGCATTTTCGTCATAGACCTTCGCACCGGAAAACATTTCAATCTCGCCACGCCGCCTAACGCGACCCTGCTCGGCATCGACGGCCTCTATTTCTACAGGCGAAGCCTTGTGGGAACGCAGAACGGCACGAACCCGCAGCGCATCATACGGCTTCACCTGGACAAGAGCCTGAGAGCGGTCGAGCGGCTTGAAATCCTGGAAGCGAACAATCCCTTGTTCGACGAGCCGACGCTCGGCGTGCGCGTCCGCGATGCGTTCTATTACATAGCGAACAGCCAGTGGGGAGCCGTCGATGAGAAGGGCCAACTTGCGCCTGCCGAGAAGCTGCGCGAGCCTGTAATACTAAAAGTAAAATTGTGAGGACTCGGAAAGACGCACGGCGACGGCCAGGGTGCATCCCCTGTGACTTGCCGTCTTTTAGAATCCCTTGCCTGCTACCAGCGGTGAAAGGCTGGATGTCCCGGCTTGACGGCGACGAAGGTGCCGCGACAGGTCGCGCAGACTTTCCCTTGGGCCGATAATTGCGCCTCGACGATTGCGCGCGATTCGCTCGATTCGACCACGCGGGCGACCAATTCGACGGGCCCGTCCGTAGGCGTCGGGCGCAGCAGCTTGACGGCATAATCGGCCGTCACAGTGCAGGGCGGGTGGTCAGCGCCAGCGCGCCGCATCAGATGCCAGGCCGCCGTCCAGTTGGAATGACAGTCGAGCAGAGTTCCTATGATGCCGCCGTTGAGCATTCCCGGAAAGGCTTCGTGAAAGGGCTCGGGCTGCCAACGGGCGACGACCTCCTCACCCTCGTCGCCGCGCGCGAAGCTACGGATGCGCAAGCCGCGCTCGTTGGCCGGGCCGCAGCCGAAACAGCTGTTCCGGGGCGCGTATTTTTCCTGAAGGCTCTGCTCTGTCATCTTTAATCCGTAGACCCAACCTCAATCCGTTCTCTCCAGCTTAAGCTCGCCCGAGGTGAGGTCGGGGCGCGCGCGCGCCATCTGTTCGGGAGTAGTGCTGGCGGTCGGGTAGTCCTCCTCCGCAGGCGCGCGCGCGCCGCCCACGTGCGTCTCGGAAGCAGTATCGGCGGGTGCTGTGATGGCATCCTCAGCCGGTTTGAGCAGGTCGGCAACCAGACCTTCGCTGCCTCTGTGTTCGAGCCAGTGACGATAGCTGACGGTCGCAATGGCGATCACGGGAATCGCCAGAAATATGCCTGTAATACCCGCCAGCTCCGCGCCCGCCAGGATGGCAAGAATAACGGCCAGCGGATGCAGGTGTATGCCCTGCCCTATGATGCGCGGATAGATTACGTAGTCTTGAACGATGCGCAGGATGCCAAGGAACAGCAGCACCCCGAGCGCCAGCTTGATTGAGTAGAAGCTTGAGATCAGCGCCGCTATGATCGCCAGCGTGAGCGGCCCGACGAGCGGGATAAATTCCAGCAGGCCCGCCAGGATACCCAGCACGAGCGGGTAAGGCACGCCCATCAACAGGAACCCGAGCGTGCAGACGACTCCGATCAGGAAACACGCCACCAGTTGCGCCCGTATGTAAGCGGCCAGCGTACTGTTAACGTCCTGAAAAAATTCGTCGCCGCGCCACCGCCAACGCCCGCGCGGCAGCATCTGCAAGGCTGAGCGGCGAAAGCTATCCGCATCCTTCAAGAGGAAAAAGGCGAGTATCGGAATCAGTATGAGCCAGGGCACGTAGTGAAGCGATCCGAGCAAGATGTTGCCGACCTCTTCGGTCGTATATTTGCTCGCAGTATCAATCATCTCCGTCACATTCTGGCTGACCTTTTTGCGAACAGATTCCGGGAGTTTGTAGTTCTCATAGAGTCTATTCAAGCTCTGGGCGCGGGCACTGGCCGAGGTGAAATAAGCCGGAGCCTGCTGCGCAAACTGTGTCATCTGATTGCCGAGACGCGGCAGCAGAAAATAGAGCGTCAGACCGAGCGAGCCAAAGATGAGCAGATAAACGATGGCGATGGCCATCACGCGCGGCATGATGTGCTCGCGCCCGCGCACATTGAAAGGACGGCGCACGAATTCCACCAGCGGCGCGATCAGGTAGGCGAAGAATATCGCCAGCACGATCAGAAGAATGACGCCCGTCAGCGCGCGCAGAATCCAGAGCGACGCGAACACCACGAGCACTATGAAGATCACGCGCAGGATGGCGCGCGTCTGCGGCCAGGACGCCTCGGCGGCGGCCACCGCTGCCGTCTCCGCGACCTGCGTCATCTCCTTTTGGTTGCTCAAAACGCGCTCCCGTCTATTATTGCAGCCGCTCGACGAAATTCTTGACCTGCTGCTGTTCGATAGGTGACAAGTCGCGAAACTCTATGCCGAAGCTGTCGGACGTGCCGTGATGTACCACTTCGCCGTTGAGAGAAAGGGCGTGTTCCGTGCCCATCAGAAGCAGTCCGAGCCGGTCTCCGAGCCGCACATTGTTGTGAGCCGGGAGATGGCGCACGCGCAGGCCGCCCATGCTGATGTCGCTCGCTTCGCCGAAGCCTATTGATTCGTCCAGGCTCAGGTCTTGAACGGCCAGGCTCATGCGCGGCGTCATCTCATAGCGCGGAAACTTACGCTTCTCGTGCCAATCGGAATCGTAACGGGTTTGAGTATCCGGCATAGACGCTCCTCTTTATCTATCACAAATCGGCCATCGCTTGCCAAAAATTCGGGCGCGCAGGAAAAAGTCTTCGAGCCGCTCGCGAGCCGCTTCTGATCCGAAGGAGCGCGCACGCTCGCGCCGCCGGTCAGTGTTCCACTTCGTCTTCTTCGTCTTCTTCGAGGGCGGGCGCGGGCTCTATGATGCGCGGCGCGGCAGGCTCCCAGATCAGCCCGCGCCATTCGTCGGTCGCGTCCAGCAGTTGGAGCGCGGCCAGAGGATGCGCCGCGTTGCGTTCGAGCCGCAAGACCTCCGTGATGACTTTCAGCTTGCGTCCCTCCTCGCCGAGCACGCTTAAGTGTACGCGGCTGCCTACGTCCGGCAGCTCGCGCTGCAAGTGCACCAGCGCTCCTTCAGGGCCGACGTTCTCCGTCGTCCCCTCGGCCACGACGTGCGCGCCGTCGTCTCTATCCCACTCGGCCTGCACCAGCAGCGAGGCCAGATAACGCGGGCCCGTTCTGTTCTCCGTACTGTAATGTCGGGGCATAAACTCACTCTCCCTTGCAAAGCAAAAGCTGACGAAAACTTCCGCACGATTTTGTGGCCGACACTAAAGGTAAACGACCAATCGACACATGAATTCAGTAATAAGTGACCGGGTGACGAGCCCGGATTAAGTTTTTAACTTGTCACTCGTCGCTGCTCTCTTCACTCCTCCTCGGCGCGTAGTTTTTCGAGCACGGAAAAGTCTTCGAGCGTGGTCACGTCGCCGGCGACCGCGCCGCCCGAGGCGATCTCGCGCAGCAGCCGTCGCATGATCTTCCCCGATCTGGTCTTGGGCAGCATGTCCGTGAAGCGTATCTCGTCGGGACGCGCGAGGGAGCCGATCTCGCGGGCGACGTGGCGGCGCAGCTCCTCCTTGAGCGCGTCCGAAGTATGGTGCGTCCCTTCGAGCGTGACGAAGGCGACGATGCCTGAGCCCTTTAGCTCGTCGGGCCGCGCGACCACGGCCGCTTCGGCGACCGCCTCGTGCGAGACGAGCGCGCTCTCGATCTCAGCCGTGCCCAGGCGATGGCCGCTCACGTTAATCACGTCGTCAACGCGGCCCATGATCCAGAAATAACCTTCGCGGTCGCGCCGCGCCCCGTCGCCCGCGAAATAGACGCCCTCGATCTCTGACCAGTAAGTCTGGCGGTATCGCTCGTCGTCTCCCCAGATAGTCCTCAGCATGGAGGGCCAGGGTCGTTTGATTACCAGGTAGCCGCCTTCGTTTGGGCCCACGCTCGCGCCGCTCCTGGTCATCACGTCCGCCTCTATACCGGGCAGAGGAAGTGTGGCCGAGCCCGGCTTCGCGGGCGTCGCGCCCGGCAGCGGTGCGATCATGATCGCGCCCGTCTCTGTCTGCCACCACGTGTCCACGATGGGACAGCGCCCCTTGCCTATGACCTCCCTGTACCACATCCACGCCTCCGGGTTGATGGGCTCGCCTACGGAGCCCAGGAGTCGAAGCGAAGAGAGATCGTGCTTGAGCGGCCACTGCTCGCCCCACTTGATGAAGGCGCGGATGGCGGTCGGCGCGGTGTAAAGAATATTGACGCGATGACGCTCTATGATCTGCCAGAAACGATCCGGCTCCGGGTGGTTCGGCGCTCCCTCGTACATCAGGGTGGTCGCGCCCGCCGAGAGCGGGCCGTAGACGACGTAGGAGTGGCCCGTCACCCAGCCTATGTCGGCCGTGCACCAGTAGAGGTCTTCGTCCTTGAGATCGAAGACCCAGCGGGTCGTCAGGTGAGTTTGCAGTAGATAGCCTGCGGTCGTGTGAAGGATGCCTTTGGGCTTGCCCGTCGTGCCGGAAGTGTAGAGGATAAAAAGCGGGTGCTCGCTATCCAGCTCTTCCGGGGGGCAATCGGCGTTCACGCTCTCCACAAGCTCGTGCCACCAGTGATCGCGCCCCGCTTGCATCGCTATGCGCGTGCCCGTGCGGCGGACTACGATGCAGCCCCTTACGGTCGGCGTCTGCTTGAGCGCTTCGTCAACTGCGGGCTTCAGCTTGACCTCAGCGCCGCGCCGCCAACCGCCGTCCGCCGTCACTACCAGCTTGCAGCCGGCATCGTTGATACGATCCTTCAGAGAGTCCGCCGAAAAGCCGCCGAAGATGATGGAGTGCGGCGCGCCTATGCGCGCGCAGGCGAGCATAGCGATTGCCAGCTCCGGTATCATGGGCATGTAGAGCGCGACGCGGTCGCCGCGCTCTACATTCATGCGTTTGAGCACGTTTGCGAAGCGGCACACTTCCGAGTGTAGCTGCCCGTAGGTGAGCGTGCGCTGGTCGCCCGGCTCGCCCTCCCAGATGATGGCCGCCTTGTTGCGCCGCCACGTCTTGAGATGGCGATCAATACAGTTATGCGAGACGTTGATGCGGCCTCCCGTGAACCATTCGGCGTGCGGCGCATCCCACTTCAAAACCGCGTCCCACTTCTTGAACCAGTCAAGTTCCTCTGCCATCCGCGCCCAGAAATTTTCTGGCGAAGCGGAAGCCTCCGCCGCCAGCTTCTCGTACTCCTGCATGGAGCCTATGGAAGCGCTCGCCGAGAAGGACTCGGAAGGCTCAAAGACGCGCTTTTCGTGAAGCACCGATTCGATGTTTGGTGTGACGGAAGACATAACCTTTTGACAGCCCCCCTGCGCCGGGTGAAAAGATTGCGCGTCCCTCTTTCACCTCTCATAGAGATTCGGGGCGCGGACGTGCATGGATGTTTCTGTGTACCACAGAACCCCTCGACGCGACAACGACTTCTCTACGCGATTCCCGTCAGGCCCAGGTCGAGCCCCTCCCGAATCAGAGAGAGACGACGCCGCGCGCTCAAAGCCAGACCCAAAAGGAAAGGAGCGAAGAACCCCGACGATTCTTCGCTCCTGCCCCGTAATGGCCCGTCCCGCCCTGAGCCTTATTTCTCAGCCGCGTTCTCGAAGTATCTCTTCCTCGGTCTTTCTACACCTGGCGTAGGCCAGCCCGAAGCAGAGCGCGGCCAGCGCTCCCTGCGCGATCAGCCCGTGCAACAGCGCTCGCGCGGTTACGCCTTCGTCCCACGTACTGGCGGCGCGGTAAGCCCCGCTCCTGTTCATGTAGGGGTCGTCTTCGGTGATGGAATCCGTGTAGGCCAGCGGGTTGATGAGGGCGGCCGTGTTGTTCTTGCTTTCGAGCGAAGCGCCCGTGACGCCCATCGTCAGGTAAAAGATTACCGTCAAAACAACCCCGGCCCAGGCCCCAATGCGAAATCGCCGCATCGCGCAATACTGTATAAAGGCGGCCATCCCCGCCACGGTAAAGGTAAAGCAGGCGGCGATGGCAGCGAGCCGGACGGCTTCGGGAACGCCTTGCGCGGAAGGGTCTACGTAGGTGTGAAAGCTGGCCCAGAGCGCCGTCAGGCCCATGAGTGAAATGCCCAGGGCCACCAGAAATGTAGTCAGGGCGTTCTTGATCTCCTGCCTCTGAAAGAGCGCCAGCTCATCCGAGCCCGCGCTCCACCACTCGCGCAAACGTCCACGACCGAGGGCAGAGCTTCCGGCCAGAATCATCAGGGCGACCCAGTTCAGAAAGAGGTAAAAGATGAGGCGCGCGACCGGCGGAGTCTCGTAAACTCCGTCGTAGGGGTGGCTGTACCCGCCCCATAAGAGACCCGCGAGCACGGCCTCGGCGGAAGCGAAAAAGAGCCAGGTGGGCCAGGGGCTCACCGGAATCAGCTGGCTCGCCTTGATGCGCCGCACCGTTCCGGCAAAGGCCCACACGCCTGTGAAAATCATTATGCCCAGCACAACTACGTAAGGCTTGAGCCCGACTCCGTAAAAATCCCAATGGTCATATATGCCCCTGTAATAAAGATGGTGTTCGTAAAACTTGTAGAGGACGACGGCGAGGAGCGCGCCCAGGCCGCCGACCGCAGGGCCGACCAGCAGCCCGCCGCGCACGAACTTATCGCCCGGCCCCGAAAGTGCAGCGGAGATGAAAAGCCCCACGGCCTGACAGCACAGACCCCCGACCAGCAGAAAGAGACTGACCCACACAAACTGCGCGAGGTCTACTTCGCCGATGATCGCCGCCGCAAGGAAGAAGGGGAAGACCAGACAGCCGACGAAATAACCTATGAGGCCGCTGCCGATAAATTTCCCGACCGCGAGCTTGAAGGGCGACAGCAAGACCATCTGCTGAAAAAGAGAGGTTCCGCGTATCTTCTCCTGTATGAAGGAGAGGGCGGCCGTGGCGGGCGTCAGCACAAAAAGCAGCGCGATGAGCACGAGCGTGAGCGCAAAGTACATCCCGCTCCCGAACTCTCTGGTCTGCGACTCAAGTGATTCATGGGTTCGGCTGTCGATGGAGTTCCAGAAAAGGCCGCTCACGACAAGCAGCAGCGCGACCGTCAGGACGGCGATGAAAAGAGCCCTTCTAGGCGGCAGCGTGACGCGCAGGCTTCTGACCATCTCCGGATTCAATCTTGTAGTCCACTTCGAGTCCATCGCTTCTCCTTGCAGGTTCAGGAAACCTTGTGGCTGCCGACGGCCATGAAAACATCCTCTATGGTCAAGCGCCGCTCGTAGAACGAGACCACGCTCGCGTGCGCCAAAACGATCTCGCGATGAAGACGCGAGAGCGCCGCGCGGTCTCCCTGAAAAGCGCAATCGATCGTCAACCGGTTGACGCTCAGATTTTTCAAATCGTCGCGGTTCGAGAGCGTGTCGGCAAGCTCCTTGGCCGCAGCTTCGTCCACCATCTCGATGCGCAGCGACAACCCGCCGCGTATCGTCTCTATCAGCTCATCCACTCGTCCCGAGCGAATGACGTGGCCCTGCTCCATAATCACCACGGAGGTACAGAAATCCGCAAGCTCCGTCAGGATATGAGAGCTGACGACGAGCGTCGTGCCCAGTCTTCCCAGCTCCCGTATCAGATCGCGCAGCTCTATGCGCGCGAGCGGGTCCAGGCCCGAGGCAGGTTCATCCAGCAGCAGGACTTTGGGCGCATGAAGCAATGTCTTGGCGATCACCAGCCGCTGGCGCATCCCGCGCGAAAGAGAGCCGACGGCCGCCTCAAGCTTGGAGGAGAGGTTGGTCAGCTCAAGCACGCTCGCAATGCGTTTCCCGACCCTGTCGGATGCGACACTGTGCGCGCGCGCAAAGTATTCCAGGAATTGCCTGACCGAAAGCTCGTCGTAGAGGCCGAAGGTATCCGGCACGTAGCCGACGATCTCATGCAAACGCTTGGGCTCTGCTCCGACCTCTATTTGATCGACCTCTATCTTTCCGCTCGTCGGGCGCAGGAGTCCCGCCAGCATCTTGAGAAGCGTCGTCTTCCCGGCCCCGTTCGGGCCGATCAGGCCGCAAATCTCGCCGTGCGAGACGTACAGGTCTACGTCTCGCACGGCGGGCGTCGTCTCGTAGTATTTGGAAAGGTCGAACGTGCTTATCATCGAGGAGTTCCTGCCGGTCGAGCGCCTGGAAGCCGTGCTCAAGATTCCTCTTCGGAGACGAGCACGACCGGCGGTCTTGCCGAATCTCGGCCGCGAGACTCGTCCCGCGTCAAGCGCCAGAAGGCGATCGCGCACCAGGGTAACACGCCCCGCAGAGGGCCAGGAAACCCATTCCGTGGCCTCGCCCTTAATTCTCCAGGGGTCACATAATTGTCACCCCTGCGTCAAGAGCAAGCCGGAAGATACTTGTCCCATTAATTCCTTAGACGCGCACGGAGCCTAAAAGTTCCGAATACCGCCGGCCGCGAAGGCTGGGGCCGGGGCGGCTTCTGAGGGGCGTGGAGACGCGCCCCCGTTGATACTCATCTGTGCTCGTCGTAAGGATTAAGGTCTCGCAAGCGGGATCAAGCCTTGAAATAACGGCGGGGTTGGTCGATGATGATGGCTACATCCTGATTAGAACTGGACGGGTAACCGATGAACAAACGAAAACTTTTGTGCGGGCTCGGGCTCGCCCTGGCGTGCGTCTTCACACTTACGGGTCGGGCGAATACGGGCGCGACGGCTGCTACTGCTGCCGTTGCCGCAACGGCGCAGGTCTCGGGCCAACAGCCCGCTGCGTCTCCGACTCCGGCGCGTGACGAACGTTTATGGCGCGAGGCCCAACGCATTCATCGCCGGGCGGTCGTCGTCGATACTCATAACGACATCACTTCGCCGATGGTGGACGAAGGCTATGACATCGGCACGCCGTCGGCGGGCAAATATCATACGGACATCGCGCGCATGAAGGCGGGCGGACTCGACGCCGAATTCTTCTCGATCTACGTGGACAAGCAGTACGCGAAGGACGGGGGCTCGGCGCGGCGCGCTATGGACATGATCGACATGGTCTATCGCGCGGTCGAGCGTCACCCGAACGACCTTCTCTTCGCCACGTCGGTCGCAGACATTCGCAGCGCCGCCAAGCAGCGCAAGATCGCGGCGCTGATGGGCATAGAGGGCGGCCATGCGATCGAAAATTCTCTGATGGCGCTGCGCGACTTTTACCGACTCGGCATACGCTACATGACGCTGACGCACAACAACACGAACGACTGGGCCGACTCGGCGCGCGACGAGGCGCGCCATAACGGGCTCACGGAGTTCGGCAAAGAGGTCGTCCGCGAGATGAATCGTATCGGCATGCTCGTAGATGTCTCGCACGTCTCGGACAAGACGATGAGCGACGTGCTCGACACATCCAGAGCGCCCATCATCGCCTCGCATTCTTCGGCGCGCGCGCTCAACGATCGGCCGCGCAATATTCCGGACGACCTGCTGCGCCGCATAGCGAAGAACGGCGGTGTCGTGATGGTCAATTTCTATCCGGGCTTTATAGACAGGAAATATGCCGAGGCCGACGATGCGCGCGCCGCTCGGCTCAAGCCGCAGCTGGACGCGCTGGGCGAGCGGTTCAAAAATGATCCGGCCCGTCTGGCCGAAGAGACGAAAAAGCTTGAGGACACAGAGCCCTTGCCGCCTACGCCGCTGTCCGTGCTGATCGACCACATAGATCATATAGCGAAGGTCGCAGGCGTAGACCACGTCGGCCTGGGCTCGGATTTCGACGGCGTTCCCATTCTGCCCGAAGGCATGAAGGATGTCTCGGAACTACCGAACATCACGTACGAGCTGCTGCGGCGCGGCTACAGTGAAAAGGATATTCGCAAGGTGCTCGGCGAAAATTTCCTGCGCGTTTTCTCCGAGGCCGAAAGAGTAGCCCGCAGCGCAAGCCGAACCATCAGCGGCGACGGCAGCGTGCGACGCATGGAATCGTCGCCAAAGAAATAAAGGCGCGCCTGAAAAAGTAAGGGCTCGCAGTATTGATCTTGAGATCAATACTGCGAGCCCTTTTATTTTTAGATCAAGCGATTAGAGGCTAATCGGCTCGTCTTCGGTCAAGAGTCCAGCGCCGAAGCTCTATCGGCCACCGCTGCCGCTTCCGCCGCCGGAACCACCAGAACCGCCGCCCGAGCCGCCGGTGCTGCCACCACCGCCGCCCGAGCCGCTGCCTGAGCCTCCGCCGCTACTGCCGCCGCTTCCGCTTCCGCCGCCAGCGCCGCCGCCACCGCCGGAACTAGAGCCGCCGCCACTACTGCCGCCACTGCCGCCGGTAGCGCCTTCATCTTCTTCGCCGCCCCGGCCGCCAGCGCCGCCGCCCGA
>DASQYE010000450.1:0-2073 GCA_035639355.1 Pyrinomonadaceae bacterium | reverse complement strand
CCAGCACTAGACGGCCGGCGTGCCCCTCTACGGTCGAGCGTGCGAACCCTGGAATCTCCTCATAGGGGATGGCTACCGCGTCCGGCATCCGGTCCGCGAAAGCGCCGAGCCCGCTGCCGAGCACCAGCGCCACGCGTACATCCTCGCCCCAGCGCGCGCGAACGGTGCGCGCGGCATGCTCTGCGCGCTCGTACAGAGTCTCTGTGCTCAGTTCTTCAAGCATGATTCAAGTTATCCAGAGAGCGCGCGAGCGAGCGAGCGCGTCGCCCGCTCGCGCTCTAAGGACGCCCTGGGCCGTCCGCCCAAAGCGCGCTCACTTCTCTTTAACGTACGGCAGACCCAATGCTCGCGGCGCTCTTGCCTGGCCTATGAAGCCCGCGAGGACGACTATCGTCAACACGTATGGAATGATCTGTATGAACTGGTTCGGGATTTCCTCTCCCGACGGCAAATGGACGCCCTGTAGCTGAATCGCTATGGCTTCGGTAAATCCGAACAGCAGACAGGCGAGCATCGTCTGTACGGGCCGCCATTTGCCGAAGATCAGCGCGGCCAGGGCTATGAATCCTCTGCCCGAGGTCATGTTTCGCGTGAACAGCGACGATTGACCGATGGACAGATAAGCGCCGCCGATGGCCGCCAGCGCGCCCGACAAAAGGACGGCCGTATAACGTATGCGCGTCACGCTAACGCCCGCCGCGTCTGCGGCCTCAGGGTTCTCGCCTACGGAGCGCAGACGAAGTCCGAACGCCGTGCGATAGAGAATGTACCATGTGACGGGAACGAGCGCGAAAGCGATGACGACCGGCGTCCACGGTATGAGGTCGTCTTTAGGAATCTGCGGCGTCGAGCCGGAGGATGCGAACAGCGCACCGCTCATGAAAGCCGGCACACCCAGGAATAGAATATTGATCGCCGTTCCGCTGACGACCTGATCGGCCTTGAAGCGTATGCAGGCGACGGCGTGTATGGCCGCTACTGCGACGCCCGCGCAGATGCCCGCGAGCAGTCCGGCCCAGGGGCTCCCAGTGTAATGCGTCACGGCGGCGGCCGTGAATGCGCCCGCCAGCATCAATCCTTCGAGCGCGATGTTGATGATGCCTGCGCGTTCCGAATAGAGCCCGCCGAGCGCCGCCAGCAGCAGCGGTGTCGCCAGCCGAATCGTCGAAAAGATCAACGACAGTGTGAAGATGTCTCGCATAAGCAATCCGAGTGGTCTGTCGATCAAGGCGGTCGCCGGTCAAGCATTGATGACAGGTCGGCCCGTTGATTTTTAAACCTTCGATCTCTTCAGCAGACCGAATCTGCCGAAGGGGCCGCGGAACGCCGCCTCCGCCGCGACGAAGAGAATGACTATCGCCTGTAGCACCTGTACAAGGTCTTTCGTCACATGATCAGTAAACGCGTCTACGAAGATTCCGCCGCGTATCAGCACTCCGAATAAAATGGCAGAGAGCAGAACGCCCAGGGGATGATTGCGACCCAGTAGCGCGACCGCTATCCCCGTGAAACCGTAGCCGGGTGAAAAGCCTTCGTAGTAGCGATGGCGATACCCCATCACTTCGTTGATACCGACCATTCCGGCCAGCGCGCCGGAGACGGCCATCGCCAGCACGATCTGCTTTCTGACAGAGATGCCGCCATACTCGGCCGCCTGCGGGTTCGCGCCCGTCGCGCGTATCTCATAACCCCACTTCGTCCGCCACAGGAAAACGTAGACGAGCGCGCATGCCACCAGCGCAAGTATGAAAGCGACGTTGAGGGGGATGCGCTCGGGCAGCCCCGGAATGAATTTGCCTAGCCGTGCGATGTGCGCGCCCGTGCCTATGGGCGCGGTTTGCAGGATAGGATCGCCCGGCACTTTGTAGTAATACTGCGTGAAGTAGCTGACCAGCGCGACGGCTATGAAGTTCAGCATGATGGTATTGATGACTTCGTGCGAGCCGAACCTGGCCTTCAAAAAACCCGGGATCGCTCCCCAAGCCGCCCCGGCCAGAATGGCCGCCAGCATCGCCATCGGAACCAGAATCACGGCCGGGAGGCTCGCCCAGGAGTAGTTGAGCGGCGCTCCGA
>DASQYE010000449.1:0-4153 GCA_035639355.1 Pyrinomonadaceae bacterium | reverse complement strand
AGCAGCCAGCGGCGGCGCGTCGCCCGAAGAAGCGGCGGGTCTCTGGATCGACGCAGGCTTTGAAGACGCCGAAGAGGTTGACGAATGGCTCGCCGCCAGGTGCTTTAGCGCCACTGGCGCACATGCCCTTGAGCTGGCGGGCATCACACCCGCGCAGGCCGCCATGCGTACCAGTGCCGGCGCGGCCGATTACGAAGAGACGATCGGCTACAAGATTATCGAAGGCGACTTGAGCCTTGACGAGGCGCGGCGAATCATCACGGCTGCTTTTTGGGACTCGTAAGAATTGCCGTCAGGCAAGAATCGCTGTCAGGACGCGGTCTGTGCTGTCAGGGCGCGAGTGTGAGCGTTTGCCAGCGTGCGCGCGTTGCCGTCGGCCCTCGCGCCTGTCAGTCCGGCCCTCGTGGCTGCTGCGCCTTGCCGCTCAGCGCTCTCTTTTTATTACTTTGCGAAACTTGCGTTTAACCATATCGCGCTTGAGCGGCGAGAGGTGGTCTATGAAGAGCCGCCCGTTACAATGGTCTGTCTCGTGCATGAGGCAGCGCGCGACGAGTCCCGTGCCTTCGGTCTCGAATGCGCGGCCGCCCGCGTCCTCGGCGCGAAGCAGGACGCGATCGGGCCTGCGAAGCGGAGCGCCGATGCTGGCCAGCGAGAGACACGCTTCGTCGCCGTTCTGCTCTCCCTCCGCGCTGACGATTGTTGGATTGGCCGCGACGATCTTCACACCCTCGCAGTCCATGACGAAGAGTTGAAGCGAGAGGCCGACCTGCGGCGCAGCCAGCCCGACGCCGTGCGCGGCGTACATCGTCTCGAACATGTCGGAGACGAGCTTTTCCAACGTCTCGTCGAATCTTTCGACGGGCGCTCCGACCGTTGCAAGCACGCTCGCCGGATAACTCACGATTTTAAGAAGGGCCATCAGCTTTTAAGGCAAATTCAGAATGATTCTTTGACGATAGAGTCCTGGACGATAGAGCGCTGGCGGTTTTCACTCCGTCTCTGTGCGGTTGTCTCCGGCAGCTTCCTTTATCCAGACGGTCTTGATGTTGACGAACTCGCGTATGCCGTGGGCGCTCAGCTCGCGCCCGTAGCCCGAATGCTTGATGCCGCCGAAAGGCAAACGCGGGTCGGACGCGACCATCCCGTTGATGAATACAGACCCGGCCTCTATCTCCTCTATGAAGCGACGGCGCTCTCCCTCGTCATTGGTCCATGCGCTCGACGCGAGCCCGAAGACGGAGTCGTTGGCGAGGCGGATCGCGGCGTCCGCATCGCGGACGCGAAAGAGCAGCGCGACCGGCCCGAACAACTCTTCTCTGTAGGCGGGAGAATCGACAGGGATGTCCGTGATGACCGTCGGCGCGTAGTAATTGCCGGGCCGCTCCATGCGGCGGCCGCCCGTCAGCACGCGCGCGCCCGCCTCTACGGACTTGCGCACCTGCTCGTCCAAATCTTCGAGCACGTCCGAGGTCGCCAGTGGGCCTATGTCCGTCGCTTCCTCAAGGGGGTCGCCGACGCGCAAGCGCTCCATTCCCTCCACGAAGCGGCGCTCGAATTCGTCGTAGATACCTTCGGCGACGATGAAACGCTTGGCGGCGATACAGGACTGGCCGTTGTTGATGGTACGCGCCTTGACGGCGGTCTTGGCGGCTTCTTCCACGTCGGCGCTCGGCATGACGATGAAGGGGTCGCTGCCGCCCAATTCGAGCACGCTCTTTTTAATACGCTTGCCCGCGCGGCTCGCCACCTGGCTGCCCGCCGCCTCGCTGCCGGTCAGCGTGACGGCCCTGACGCGCTCGTCGTCTATCAAGCGCTCAACTTTGTCTGAACCTACGAGCAGCGTTTGAAAGACTCCTTCGGGGAAACCGGCGCGGCGAAAGATATCTTCGATACTGATGGCGCACTGCGGCACGTTCGAGGCATGCTTGAGCAACCCGACGTTGCCGGCCATCAGCGCGGGCGCGGCGAAGCGAAAGACCTGCCAGAAGGGAAAATTCCAGGGCATCACGGCCAGTATCGGCCCGAGCGGCTGATAGCTGACGTAGCTGCGCCCGTCGTCGGTCTCTACAGGCTCGTCCGCCAGAAAACGCCCGGCATGCTCGGCGTAATAGCGACAGACCCAGGCGCACTTGGCCGCCTCATCGCCCGCCGCCTTCAAGGGCTTGCCCATCTCGGTCGTCATCAGGCGCGCAATTTCCTGCTTCTCCGTTTCCAGAATCTCGGCGGCGCGCGTCATCCGCAGCGCCCTCTCACCGAAAGGCGTGCGGCGGTACTCGCGGAAGGCTTCGGCGGCACGCTCCAACCGCTGCTCGATCAAGGCATCCGAAAGCGGCTCGTAGGAGCGAAGCGTCTCGCCCGTAGCGGGGTTGATGGTTGCTATCGCCATTTTGTTCTCACCTCTTCTCCGGACTTACTCAGGCTTTCAGGGAATCAAGACGATTTTGCCGTAAGCGCCCGGCTGCAAGACCGCTTCGTGCGCGCGCGCGGCGTCGGCGAGCGGCATCTCCTGCCCGACGATAGGGCCTAGCGTTCCGCTCTCCAATCCGGCGACGAGCGCCGCGTGAATACGTGAAAGCTCTTCGGGCGGCGCATTAAGGAGCGACATGCCCAGGATGCTCGCGTCGCGGCCCATGGCGTCGCGCGGATTGATCTCGACCGTGCCGCGATTTCCGATCACGACGACGCGCCCATCACGCGCTAAAACAGTAAGGTCGCGGCCGAGGTTGACGTTCGCCAGCATCTCAAGAATCACCTCGACGCCGCGCCCTTCCGTTAGCTGGATGACTTGTTCAAGATAGCCCGGCGCGTGGTGATCCAAAACGTGATGCGCTCCCTGTTCCGCAGCCAGCCTGCGTCCCTCGTCCGTGCCGCCCGTCCCGATCACCCTTAGCCCAGAGGCGCGCGCCAGTTGCACGGCTGCGATTCCGACGCCGCCGCTCGCGCCGTGTACCAGCACGGTCTCTCCGGGCAGGGCGCGCGCGCGACCGAAGAGAGCGCGATAGGCTGTGGCATAAGGCACATTGACGGCCGCGCCCTGGGCGAAGGTGACGGACGGCGGAAGCCTGTGAACCTGTGACGCTTCGCACAGCGCAAGCTCCGCATACGCGCCGCTCACAGTCCCGGCCGTATACACCCTGTCGCCGACGCCCACGCGACGAACATTCATGCCGACCGCTTCAACCGCCCCGGCCGCGTCCATGCCCGGCGTGTAAGGCAGCGCGGGCTTGCTGGCATGAAGCCCCGACCGTATGTAGGTGTCAACCGGGTTGACTCCGATGGCTGAGACTCGCACCACTACCTGCTCGGGGCCGGGCAAAGGATCGGGGACTTCCTCCAATCGCATGACCTCCGGCCCGCCGAACTCATGCACACGAATGGCCTTCATATCAATCTCCTCCGCGCTCTGTGCTAGATGTCCTGATACTTTAAAGCGTCGGGCGATCACTTTGCAAAAGTCCGGCGGATTAAAACCAGCCTCTATTTCAACCCAATAGCGAAGCGTGTTCAATCGAAGCGCGGTGCGTGCCGTTGCCCTGTCGCGCCTGCCTCAGGGCCTCCGTCGCGCGCCTCTCGCCGTTCGCGTAGGTTGTTTATAGCCCGCCTTCATGGCTAAGATCATCCGCATGTCATGGATTCAAGGGGTCACAATGTTCGGGGCAGCCTTCGTGGCCGGGATGATTAATTCCATCGCCGGAGGCGGCACGCTCATCACCTTTCCCGTACTGCTGTGGCTAGGGCTTGATCCGAAGGTGGCGAATGCGACGAGCACAGTCGCTTTGTGGCCGGGGCTGTTCGGCGGCGTGTTCGGCTTCAGGCGCGAGATGGAGGACAGCCGCGCGCACCTACTGTGGCTGGGATTGACGAGCGTTATAGGCGGCGGCATAGGGGCATTGCTGCTGATCCTGACCCCGTCACAGACCTTCGCCCGACTGGTGCCCTTCCTGATTCTTTTCGCCACGGCGCTGTTCACCTTGCAGGAGCCGATCAGCCGTCGCATGCGGCTCGAAGAGCGGGCCGCCGCAGCCCCTTTGGGGCCGAGGCGTTGGATCGCCCCCGTCATCGTTCAGCTCCTCTCTTCCGTCTACGGCGGATATTTCGGCGCGGGCAATGGAATATTGATGCTCGCCGCGCTAGGGCTGTTCGGGCTCACCGA
>DASQYE010000448.1:0-2400 GCA_035639355.1 Pyrinomonadaceae bacterium | reverse complement strand
CATGCGACGGATGGGAATCTCTATTGCCCTCGGCATCTTACTGGCAGCCTGTTCACAGTTGACGGCTTCGCCTCTACCTCTCAGGGCTAAAGACGAATCGGCGCGGCTCTTCGATTACAACAGGTCGGTCGTCTTCGATCTCAAGGAAGAGTCGGCCAAGGAGCAGGACGGAGTAACCATCAGGGATGTCAGCTACGCCGCCTACACTGCGCAGCGAGGGCGCGTCAAGGCTTACCTGGTACAGCCGGGCGGCAAAGGGCCCTTCGCTGGCGTGCTCTTCTTCCACTGGTACGGCAGGCCGAACGGTAATCGCAATCAATTCGTGGACGAAGCCGTGGCTCTGGCTAAACGGGGAACCACGTCGCTCTTGATAGAGGGTTATTTCCCCTGGTCAGTGCCGCCCGTGAACGCAACGACAGACCGGCAGCGCGTCATAGACGAAACCATAGAAGTCCGCAGGGCGCTTGACTTACTGCTCTCGCAACCCAACGTCGATCGAAAGCGCATAGGGTTCGTGGGCCACGACTACGGCGCTATGTACGGCGCAATCACCGCGGGCGTGGACAAGCGTGTGAAGACTTATATACTGATCGCGGGCATCGGCAGCTTCAGCAATTGGTCGCTCGATTACTGGTTGAAGGACGCTCCCGCCCCCGATAAGGAAGCCTACCGGCAGGCGCTGAAACCCATTGACCCGATCACACAGATCGCTCAGGCCAAAGCGTCTGCGCTCCTGTTTCAATTCGCCAACGCGGACGAACACATTAAGAGGGAGGCGGCCCTAGCCTTCTACGACGCGGCCAGGGGCTCTAAGCAGGTCAAGTGGTACGAGGGCAAGCACGAATTGAACGTTGAAGCGGCACGCAATGATCGCCGCGAGTGGCTGACGCGGCAACTCGGTCTGGCAAAGCTCTAGGAAGCTGGCGGACTATGAATTAGGCCGTAGGCAGACTGTTTCGGACTACGCATAAATGCCCAACAACCGCTTGCAGCCGACCCGGCAGTGACGCCAAAGCGCCTTTATTCTAATCAAGCCGGGTTGCGTATAGCAGGCCCTTCATGATGCTTCTTTACGGCGTTGGTTGGATGCGGTTGGCGAGCGGCGACTCAATCCGAGCGTCTTATCCAGTAGGACTTCAGTTGGAGGCGGGTGCCGTCTTTATTTTTCTAACCAACATTCGGAGGAACGAATGCTCGTCGGACACTTCGCCGTAGGTTTCGTTGCAAAGCGCCTTGAGCCGAAGCTCTCTCTAGGTACGTTGGTGCTGGCGGCAATGCTCGCAGATTTTCTATGGTGCATCTTTATGCTGGCGGGGCTCGAACATTTGCGCATCAAGCCGGGCAAGGGGGCGGCGAATTATGGCGACGCCTACGACATAGCCTTGAGCCACAGCCTGTTGATGGATGCCATCTGGGCCGCCCTGTTCGCGGCCGCCTACTTTCTGCGGCGGCGTTACCCGCGCGGGGCTTGGATTGTGTTCGCGGCTGTGATGAGCCACTGGCTGCTAGACTTCATAGCGCACAGACCCGATATGCCGCTCGCGCCGGGAGTGCGAGAATATTTCGGACTGGGACTCTGGACTTCCATCCCCGCAACCGTCATCGTGGAAGGCGGCTTCTGGCTGCTGGCGATCATACTTTACGCACGCGCTACGCGTCCCGGAAACCGCGCCGGCGTGTATGTCTTCTGGGGAGTGATCGCTCTTCTCACGTTGGCCTGGTACAACAACATCGCCGGGCCGCCTCCTCCCGACGTGCGAACGGTCGGAATCAGTAGCCTCGTTTTCTTCTCGTTGGTAGTGGCATGGGCCTACTGGATGAACAGGCTTCGTCCCGCCCGAGCTTGATCGTATAGCTACAGCCGTCGGGTCGCTGGCATGGTGGAAACAACGGTCCTATGATTTCGGTCGTTCCTCTGGTTCTCCGCTCTATTCAGCAATACCCAGCCCGCACAGAAACGCCTGCGTGAAATGATTCGCGCCACGCAACAGGTGCCGCAAGCGTGCCGGGAGCGCCGCGCCGCCAAAGCGACCGATGGTTTTTTTGAAATGGCAAGCGGATGTCGTTTCCTTTCGCGATGCGAATCGCAAAGAAGAGCTACCCGTACTTCGTGGGCAAATCCGAAAATATAGAAGGGCGGGCCTACGCCTCGCCCTCCCCATTTGCTGCCGCGATACGCGGACACTGGGTACACTTGCAAACTTGATAAAACTCAGTTAAAGTGGCCGTTTTGTAGCTGGTATGAGATTATCGTCCGTAGTAATCAGGGGTTCAGATAATTACCGGCTGCAAGAGGGGGGTTGACAAGACGAGCAGGGGTGGTCGAGTGGTTAATGGCACCGGGCTGTAAACCCGGCGGGCTCACGCCCTACGTAGGTTCGAATCCTACCCCCTGCACCA
>DASQYE010000447.1:0-4404 GCA_035639355.1 Pyrinomonadaceae bacterium | reverse complement strand
CTCTCTATGGTGGCGCTTTCGTTCAAGATAGGCGAGCAGGTGTTCGAGCGTCGGACGGCGTTGGTGGCGGCCTCAGTGGTCGCCTTATGGCCGTCGCTGCTGCTGCATACTACGCAGCTGCTTCGTGACCCTCTTTTTATCTTGATGATGCTGGTAATGGTGTTGATATGGGTAAGGTGGCTGCGCGGGAAGCGGACGCTACGCGGGGGGCTGACGGAGGGGTTTGTGTGTGGAGCGGCGAGCGTAGTCGTGTGGGTCACAAGGTATAACATGTGGGCGATGGTTATCCTTTTCACGCTCGTCGCGGCTCTTTTTCTGATCGTCCGGCAGTTGCGTGAAAGGCGCTGGCTGACGGGAAACGTCGCTGGCGCGGCCCTGTTGCTGTTAATGATAGGCAGCACGCCTTCGATCGTCGGCAGGTTCTTGCAGCCGGACGTGTTCATCTCCGATCCTGAGGTTCCAGCGGAGGCTCCTTCGTCAATCCCGCTCTGTCTTGATGAGCCGACGGCGAGCGCAGCCTCTATTAACGAAGACTCAAGCATCTGGTCGCGCTTACTGGCGAGGGCCGACTCCGCCGTCATGCGAGTCGGCAAGATTCGCAGGGCATTCGACCGCTCTTACGCGAACGCGGGCTCAAACATGGATGCGTGCGTGCGATTGAGCAGCGTCTCTGACCTCCTTCGCTACCTGCCTCGCGCCCTCTCCCACGGATTCCTAGCTCCTTACCCGAGCATGTGGACGAGCGAGGGAAACTCCGTCGGTCGCTCTGGAAGATTATTGAGCGGGGCCGAGATGACGGCGTTGTACTTGATAGAGTTGCTGGCCGTCTTCGGGGTCTGGAGGGGTCGTCGTAGTTTGCCCGTCTGGTTTATAGCGATTGTAGCCATCGCCGGAATCGCAGCGCTCGGGTTCGCGGTCGCCAATGCCGCCATTCTTTTTCGCCTGCGCTACGTCTTCATGATACTGGTGATAATCCTGGGTGCGGGAGGCAGTGTCGAAGCCCTTTCGCTCCTGGGCGCGAAGCGCGCTCGCTTTGAAGGGCATTAACAAGACATAAGGCTGGACGCCCCGTCAAGATGATAGTCAATCGCCTGCCAATTTGACCGGAACGGTCAGACCCTTTTGACCTCGCCGCTCCAACGCGGCCTGTAAACCCTTCAAATCGGTCTTTTCCCAAAGGCGCTCATCCGGCACATGCCTTGCCATGAAGACCGTGCCTGCGCAGCCCGCGCGATGGCCCTCGCAGGTAAAAATTCTTAACAAGCACCTTCGGAAAACTGGAACGATAGAAAGAGGCTGAAGTTGCGGGTGCATTGAAGGAGAATCGCGGTGTTAGAACGTGCGACAATGACAGAGAGCAACGCGGCGATGGCTGAGACGCAGGCTTCGACGCTAGCTTCTGCCCAAGCTTCGTCGAAAGCTTCGGCCAGGGCCGCGACCCAATCGCTGACGGCTTTTCAGCTCACCACCGAACACCGCGACGAAGCCCTGGCCTTTCTCGCCGTGCGACCGCTCCACACAGTGATAATGGCCGGGTACATACGCGACCACGGGCTCATGAGTCCGCTCAATCGCGGCACGTTCTACGGCTGCCGCGATAGCCAGGGCCGTCTCAAGGGCGTCGCTTTGGTCGGGCATGCGACGCTCGTGGAAGCGCGCGTTGACGCCGCGCTGGCGGCCTTCGCTCGCGTGGCCCAGGAAGCCTCTCCGGCCCCGCACATGATAATGGGCGAGCAGGAGGAGATAGGGCAGTTCTGGAACTACTACTCGGAGCAGGGACATGGATCGCGGTTGCTGGGCCGCGAGCTGTTGTTGGAGCAGAGGTGGCCTGTGGAGGTACGCGACGCGGTGCGCGGGCTGCGCCGTGCGACCATAGAGGATGTCAAGCTAGTCATCCCGGCACACGCTCAGATGGCTTTTGAAGAGAGCCGCGTCAACCCGCTGGAAGCCGACCCCGTGGGCTTTCGCATGCGTTGCGAGCGTCGCCTGGAACAGGGCCGTACCTGGGTTGTCATCGACGGCGCAAGGCTGATCTTCAAAGCGGACATCATCGCCGAAACGCCTGAAGCGGTCTATATCGAAGGCGTCTACGTAGACCGGGCCGAGCGCGGTAAAGGTTACGGTTTGCGCTGCGTTTCGCAGCTCAGTCGCAGCCTGCTTGAGAACACTAGCGCCGTCTGCCTGCTCGTTAACGAACAGAACCGCCGCGCACAAGCCATGTATCGAAAGGCTGGCTATAAGCTGCGCGCTTACTACGACATCATTTTTCCGCAGCGCTAACACGCACTGAGCTTGAGCGCGCGCGCTGCCTTTACAAGTAGTCGCCTCGCAGGGACTTCTCTTACCTCGCCAAAACTTTTTTAGAAGCTTCCCTGCCGGGCGTTCTGGAAGAATGAACGCCAACATACGCCAACCCGACCTGCCAGGCCATCATGAAATGACGGCCCGCCCTTTCTTCTCGGCCGTCGAAACGCACATTACTGCCGATGCGGAGGACGTTTCGACTCTTCAGGCCCAGATCAACGCGCTGCTTGAGGAGATCGACGAGCAGATGCTGCGGGCGCTGATGCTGCGCATCTTTTCCGACCTGACGCGGCTGCTTGCTTACCTGCGCATGTCTGAGACGGCGCTCGAACGTGAAAGCAACGCTCTCGAAAACCTTGCCTTCTTCACGCTCGTGCATGAAGAGGCGCTAGCCTTACGCGACTTCGTAGAGGGGCGTGCGCTGCGCGCCGATTGTATAGACGCGCACTTGCGAGATGCGCTCGGCGGGATAAGCTTTGCGATCACGCACGAGCTTCGCCGCGTCTACGAACAAGAGCTGGCCGGGTTGAACGCGACCGAAGCCGACCGTATGATCCGAGGCCGCATCGGCCACGTGCGCGGGCTGCTCTCCAACTGTTTCCAGCAATCGCTCATCATTCTCGCACAGGCTTTCGATCCGTCGCTCTCCGGCACGCAGCTCTTCAACGACCTTCCGGCCAGGGTGCAGCAGTCCATCGTGCTTAGAAGAGATTTGTGGACGCTCGTACAGCTCGCGCGCCGCGCCGAGGCCGGGGGCGACCTGGAAACCATCATCTCTTTCATACAGTACCTTGAGACCTTCCGTCATGGCAGTATGCATTTTCTGATGTACAGGGACTGGCAGGTCTATGAGCGTTTCGTAGACGAAGTGATGGAGACGGGCAGCGTGGCCGAGTTAGCGCCCGTGCTCGACAGCTTCGCTTGCTACCTGGAAACACTGTTCGCCCAGGTCAGAATGCGCGCCGTGCTCGCCAATCATCCCTTCGACTGTTCCGAAGCCGATCTCTAAAGCTCGCCCCCACGTTTTCACGCGCTGGCGGGTAATCGGTGCATGTTGCGGGCCTTCGTAACATGCACCGATTTTATATTGGCGGCAAAGCGCCGGTCGGCTGCGCTCCGGGCCGGATTGCCTGCGGCGCACCGTTGAAGTTAAGCTAGAGGACGCAAAGGCCAGTGAGACTGGCTTGACCATCATGCTGTGCGGAAGGGCGTAAGCTATGAGTGTAGACGGGAAAAAGCGAGCGCTGATTATAGTTGACGTGCAGAACGATTTCTGCCCAGGCGGGGCTTTGGCCGTCGCTTCCGGCGACGAGGTGATCGCGCCGCTCAACGCCCTGGCCCGCGAATTCCTGGCGCGCGGCGACATCGTCATCAAGAGCCGCGATTGGCATCCTCCCGAGACCAGCCACTTCGCCGCGTATGGCGGCACATGGCCCATCCACTGCGTTCAGGGCACGGACGGCGCTCGGTTTCATCCAGACCTGATCGACGACCCTCGCATCTCTGTCGTCTCCAAAGACCAGATGAACGTGGACGAGTATTCCGCATTCGACGGAACCGATCTCGCCGCTCGACTGCGTCAGAGCGGGGTGGAAGAGGTCTGGGTGGGCGGTCTCGCCACCGACTATTGCGTGAAGCACACGGTGCTCGATGCTCTCAAAGAAGGCTTCAAGGTCAAGGCCATAGAGGACGCCATGCGCCCAGTCGAGCTACAACACGGCGACGGCCAGCGCGCCATCGAAGAGATGCGGCTACGGGGCGCGCAAATCATAAGTGCAGTGACAAGTGACAAAAAAGCAGTGACGAGTGACAAGTGACGAGCGGAAGACAGGCTTTTATTTACCTGTCACTCTCCGCTTTTTGCTCGTCGCTTTTCACTCCTAGCTTGTCACTCGTCACTTGTCACTCATCACTGCTTTATGGGCACACTGAATATTGACCGCTATCATGCGGCGATGGGCGACGCGTCGTACAAGGCGGCGACGCGCCTCCATGACAAGCCTTTGAGCGAGGCGCTGTCCACCTTCTACGTGACGCAGCGCAAGCTTCGGTACGCCCCCTGCCTGGGCCACGAAAGGCTGGTTCAACTGCTGGTTGACA
>DASQYE010000446.1:0-4527 GCA_035639355.1 Pyrinomonadaceae bacterium | reverse complement strand
GCCGGAACAATGCTCTAAAGCTTGTTCCGGCTCGCGTTTCTCGTCCGGGCAAAGCGCCTCTCCTCCTCTCTCCGCCCGCACCCCGTAAATAAAATCGCCGCCGCCCCTATTTTTTTTGGAGAACCCTCTTTATTAAGAATTTACTTAGGATACCGATAAGAAAGGTTGGCGAGACGTAGCGGCAGGCGGGCGACGAGAGGGTCGCTTACCGACCGCTTTTTTGCTTTTACGGCCCCTTCGAGCTGGAACGTTTCTAAAGAGAGAGCCGCGCACGGTTATTAACCCGTGCGCGGCTCTCTCTGCTATCATCGCGGTCATGCCTAAGAGAGTTATCTCAGCAGCCTTAATGCGCGAGATCGACCGCCTGACCACGGAGCGGTACGCGACGCCGTCTCTATTGTTGATGGAAGCGGCGGCGGCGGCCGCAGCCAGGAGCCTTTCCGCGCAGTTCCCAGGTGGGCTGGCCGACAAAACGGCGCGGGTCATCTGCGGTCGCGGCAACAATGGGGGCGACGGGGCGGCGCTGGCGCGCGCTCGCTGGCTGGCGGGCGTGCGCGCAGACGTGGTGCTGCTGGGCCGCGTAGATGAGACGCGGGGCGACGCGCGCGTCAATTTCGAGATCGTCCGACAACTCGCCAGCTTCGAGGCCGGCTCAAGACAATCGCCCCCGCCGCTATCGTTCGTAGAGTGCGAGAGCATCGCGGACTGGGAAGAGATCGCGCGCCCGCGCCACACTTACGACATTATCATCGACGCGCTTTTCGGTACGGGCCTCACGCGCCCGCTCGAAGGCGTCCCGCTCATGGTCGTCGAGCACATGGCCCTGATGCGAAGGGCGCGCGAGCGAGCGCATGAGACGAACCCGTTGATCGTTTCGCTGGACATTCCTTCCGGGCTCAACGCGGATAGTGCGGAGGTCGCGGGCGAGGTTATTCGCGCCGACATCACGGTGACCTTCACGGCCCCCAAACCGGCCAACGTCCTGCCTCCCGCTTCCGACTACAACGGCAAGCTCGTCATCGCCGACATAGGGTCGCCCCCGGCGCTGCTTGAAGCGACGACGACACGGCTCTTTCTCACGGAGGAGCGCGATGCGCGCCGCTGGCTCGTCAAGACTCGCTATCGATCGGGCTCTTACAAAAATACGCACGGCCACGCGCTCGTCGTCGCAGGCTCGCGCGGGATGGCCGGGGCGGCCGCGCTCTGCGGCAATGCGGCGTTGCGCGCGGGCGCGGGTCTCGTGACCATAGCCACGCCCGCGTCTGCGCTCGCGGCTGTGGCAGCGCACGCACTGCCGGAGGTGATGACGGCGGCGATTGCGGAGACGAGCGACGGCGCGGCCAGTCTCGATGCGGTCGAGCGCGTCATGGAGCTTATGGAGCGCTCGGACATAGTCGCTATCGGCCCCGGCCTCTCGTCCGTAGACGAAACGACGCGCCGGTTCGTGCGAACAGTCCTGGAGCGTCGCAGCGTGCCGGTCGTTGTAGATGCCGACGCCTTGAACTGTCTTGCGCCGTGGCCCGAGGGCAGCTTACGCGGCACAAACGAGCTGCCGCTGATACTGACGCCGCATCCGGGCGAGATGCTGCGCCTGCTCGGTGCCGACGATAAGGCGGCGCTCTCCGACCGTGTCGCCGCCGCCAGCGAGTTTGCGAGCGCTCACTCCTTGATTCTGGTTCTCAAGGGAACAAGGACGCTCGTCGCATCCTCCGAGGGGAGCGTTTACGTTAACCCGACCGGCAATGCGGGGCTCGGCACGGCGGGCGCGGGCGATACGCTGACGGGCATTATCACGGGCTTCAACGCGCAGGCGTTCGCAACTTTGAAGAAGGAGGCCGACGCGCTCGCCGCCACCATCGCGGCCGTTTACGTAGGCGGCATGGCGGGCGATATGGCGGCTGAGGAGCGAGGGATGCGCACGCTCATAGCCTCTGACATACGCGAGCACCTCGGCGCGGCCGTCCGTGCGCTCGACGCAGAAGGAGAACGCCCTTGAACGCAGCAGCCTCCGTGCCCGTAGGCGAGTGGGAGGCCGCGAGTGCGGAAGAGACCCGCCGCCTGGGCGAGCATCTGGGCGCTTTTCTCAGGGGCGGCGAGATTCTTCTGCTCGATGGCCCGCTCGGCGCGGGCAAAACGATCTTCGTCAAGGGCCTGGCCGCCGCGCTCGGCATAGATGAGACGGAAGTGACGAGCCCATCTTTCACGCTCGTTAACAGGCACGAGGGCCGACTGACGCTTTATCACCTGGACTTGTATCGCCTGCCGGAAGGCGCTGCGGCCGCTTACGCAGTAGACCTGGACGAGTTGCTAGCGGACGAAGGCGCGGTCATCGTCATAGAGTGGGCCGCGCGCATGGGCCGCTATCCCCTGCCCCCTACGGTCTGGCACGTCTCGATCACACACGACGGCGACGACCCGCGACACATCGTTATAAGTAAGGGATGAGGGCGGAGGATGAGGGATGAAAGAAAAGCATTCAAGAAACTTATCCTTTCATCCCTCCGCCCTCATCCCTCTCCCTCCGCGCTGCTTTGTGCTAGAATCATGCGGACAATCACATAGAGATTTAAGGAGAAGAAAAGAGATGCCATATTCGGAATTGATGATTAGACCGATGAGGGAAGATTTGACGCGGCTCGGCGTGGAGGAGACGAGGACGCCCGAGCAGGTTGACGACGTGATAAAGAACAGCAGCGGCACGGTGATGATGGTCGTCAACTCCGTCTGCGGATGTGCGGCGGGCAAGGCGCGTCCGGGCATCGCGCTCGCGCTTCAACACGCGGTTAAGCCCGCGCGCGTCGCGACAGTCTTTGCCGGAGCCGACATAGAGGCGACCGAGCGTGCGCGCGCTTATTTCACAGGCTATCAGCCCTCTTCGCCGTCCATAGCCCTGCTCAGGGACGGCAAGGTCGTCTACATGCTTGAGCGCTACCAGATCGAGGGCAAGGACGCATACCAGATCGCTCAGGAGTTGGCCGCTGCGTTCGACGAGCACTGCACAGCTTCGACGGCAGCCAGGGGCTAAGACCAACGGCGGCCGCGCCAGGATTTAGCCGAAGTCCGCGCAAAAAGAGTGCGACGTTTACATTAAGCGATAATGTAAACGTCGCACTCTTTTTGTTTGGCTAGGGGAGAGCGGCGCGTCCATTTCGGCTATCAGCCGTATGGCTGCGGCGGCGCACGCTTAGACGAGCGCGACGGTGGTGCTTCTAGGTCAAGGCAAGTCTGCCTGCGGCCTTCGCGTTCTTTGGGACATGTCGGGCAAGGCCGTGGACGGCTCTGGCCTGGCGGCGGTCGAATCCGCGAGTTGCCGCTCGCGCGTCATAGAAACCTGCTTTCGTCCGAGCCAGAGACTGATGAAGAGCCAGACGGCGGCGATGGGCGCGGCGACCAGCGATATGCCGGCCAGGCTCAGGCCGAGCCAGCCCATCGCCGGAAACGACCATGCGCCGATCTGGTCGCCCGCCCGGTAGATGAAAGTGTCTATGAAACTCTTGGCCTTGTACTTGTCCTCGCGGCTGACGACCGTAAAGAGGACTTCGCGCGCGGGCCTGGCGATGGCGAAGTTACCGGCCCGCCTGAGCGTCAGGAAGAGCACGAGCAGGGATAGCACGGGCACTGCGCCCATCGCCGTGAAGCCCACGACGCTCAGCGCGGGCAGCATCGCCAGAGTGATGCCGACGCCGAGCCACTTGAGTAGTCGTCCGGTCAGGAACGCCTGCACGAGGATGGTCAGGACGTTGACCAGTAAATCTATCTGCGCGAAGAAGGCCGTGCGCGCCGCGCGGTCTGTGAATGCGCTGGCGGCGATGCTCGCCTGCTGAAAGTACAGCAGCGTGGACGTGATGGCATAGAGCAGCATGTAAGCGCAGATGCCCAGCAGGTAGGGCGAGCGCAGATCGTGCGCTATTCCCGACCAGATGCCGCCGCCTATGGGCGCTTCCGCCGCAGCCACAGCTTCCCGCTTGACGGAATCTCTTGAGCCCTCGAAGGCGACGGGGAACAATCGCACACACTGCGCGCTCAATTCGAGCAGGACGGCGGACAGGAGCAGCAGGTTCACGGCTCCGACTCTCTGGACGAGCGTGGCCGTCAAGCCTGCGCCGACTATTCCGCCGAGCGTTCCGCCGACGCTGATAAAGCCGAACAGTCGTTTCCCCTGATCCGTGCTGAAGATGTCCGCCATGAAGGCCCAGAAGACGGAGACGACGAAGAGATTAAAGACGCTCGTCCAGATATAGAAGGAGCGACCGGCCCACATTTGATGCTCCCTGGGAAGCCACGCGATGAGCACGAAAAAGATAATCAGGTTAAGGATGAAGAAGCGATAGGCTATGGGGATGAAACGGCGGCGCGAGAACTTTGCGACCAGCGCGGCGAAGAGCGCGTTGGCGATGAGCATGGCAAGAAGCGTCCCCGTAAACATCCAGGGCAGGTTCTCTACGCCGCCGGCCACGCCTATCTCATCGCGTATGGGGCGAATGATGTAGTAGCTTGAGAGGACGAAGAAGTAGTAGACGAACCCGA
>DASQYE010000445.1:0-2138 GCA_035639355.1 Pyrinomonadaceae bacterium | reverse complement strand
CACCTGGCGCAGATGTTCTGGCGCAAGGGCTACAGCCGCAGGCCCGTCGGGTGGATGTCAACGGTTATCCTGCTGGCGTTGGTGCTGGCGGGCGGCGCGACCGGATACTCTCTGCCGTGGGATGCGCGCGCATTTTTCGGGACGCGCGTGACCGAAGGGATAGCCGGCGGCATTCCGCTCGTGGGCGACGGCGCGCGCCGTTGGCTGCTGGGCGGCACGGAGATTACGCCGATCACCCTGGCGCGCTTCTTTGCGCTGCACGTGCTGGTAATACCCGTGCTGATCCTGACGGTCATCATGGCGCGGCTCTTCGTCTTTCGCGAGCGCGGCATCGTCAGCGACGAGGAGGAGCGGCGGCTCGAAGGCTGGATGTTCGGTCAGGTGGCGCGCAACGCCCTGGCTGCGGGCCTCGTCTTCGTCGCACTCGCGCTCTGGGCCGCGCGATTTTACGCGCCGCTCGGGCCTGCGGCCGACACGGCAGCGCCCGGCTACCTGCCGCGCCCCGGCGCACAGTTCCTCTGGCTCTTTCAACTGCTCAAGTACCTGCCGGGCCGTCTCGCCTCGACCGTGGCGGTGGCTCTCCCCACCCTGATCTTCATAGGGCTGGCGTCGCTGCCCTTTCTCAATCCGCCGCAGCTCAGGAAGGTGATGAAGCATCCACGCCGCAGCCTGGGCGTAGCGCTCTTCGTGCTCGGCTTCGCGCTTTTCACGACGATGACCGTGATCGCATACGTTGAGGATGCGCGCGATGAGCGCGTGCGCGCCCAACTCGCGCGCCAGTCGAAGGAAGAAGAGGCTTTTCGCACGACCCCGTTCACGCCCCTGCGCACGCGCACAAGCGAGTCGAACATCGAAGACGAGCAGGGCGAGACGGACGGCGGCGGCGGCGCGGTGAGCGATAACGGCGCGAGCGCCGGCACGGGTTCGTCCAACGCCAACGCGGCGGCGTCGCCGCTGCCCGGCGCGTCCGCATCTCCGAAACCAGTCGGCTCCTCTTCGACGGGGCCGCCCGACGCTTACATCACAAGCTGCTCGGGCTGTCACGGCACGCGCGGGCAGGGCGCTTCCGTCTACCCGCGACTGATCGGCGTCACGGATAAACCCCAACGAACGGTCGAAGACCTGATCGCCATCATCAATGATCCCGCCTCCTTCGGCATGGACCCGCTCATGCCTTCGTTCGCCAACAAGCTCTCGGACGGCGAAAAACGGGCCATCGCGGAATGGATCGCCACGCTCAAGAAACGCAAGTAAGAGTTTTCAGCGCATTGCCGCCGCTCGATCTCTTCTGAGAGTCGCAGACGCGAATTCTTCCGAGGCTTCCAAAGCGGCCCGAGCATGTTCTATACTCTCGCCGCTCTTGTTCATGATTCCCGAAACGCATTCAGAAGCTCTTCGAGCACCTTCGCCGGAGAAAATATACGTATGAAACCCATCAAGCTAGTCCTTCTTTTCGCCGCCGTCACGCTTTTCGCCATCGCCTGCAACACTACGACGACTACGAATCAAACAGGCAACAACGGCAACGCCACGGTGACGGCCACCCCGGCCGTCTCCCCTGCTCAAACGAGCGCGACGCCCGCCGATGAATTCGCATCCATTCGTCCGGTCTATGCGGCGGAGTGCGCGCGCTGTCACGGCATCAACGGCGACGGCGGTACGGTCGAAATCCTGAAAAAGAAGTTGAAAGTGCCGAGCCTTAAGACCGGACACGCGCTCGATCACACAGCAGAGCAGCTTGCCAAACAGATCAGTGACGGCGGCGACGGCATGCCCGCCTACAAGGACAAGCTCAAAAAGGAGGAGATAGATACTCTGGTGCGCCTCATACGCAAAGAGTTTCAGGGCGGAGCGCTGCCCAAAGCCTCAAAGCCCGCGCCGCCCAAGAGCTAGACGGGCGCTTCACGGCCGGACGATTGCCGGCGCTCGTGCGCGTGCGGGACTTGAAAGCCATTGACGACGCGGGGGAATAGCAGTAGAGTCCAATCACCCCATGCGTTCTTCGGCTGAACGCTTAGCAGGCGTGGAAGGAGATGTTCGGTCGCTTCCGTCTGCATTTCAATCCTCATAATTAAAGACCCGAAGATCGCTTGCTGTCGAGTGACAAAAGCGCGGCAGGCCGTCCGTTACCATTGAAC
>DASQYE010000444.1:0-6120 GCA_035639355.1 Pyrinomonadaceae bacterium | reverse complement strand
AAGAAAGAGAGTCAAGGCGAGCGGGTTGCCCGCCTGGTACGAGTTGGCCGGATGATTCCTGAAAACGGCGCGAGCCAGCCCCGCCCGGCCTTCAACAGAACCGGCAAAAGAACCGGCGCGCGCGCCGCAAACTTGCGCGCCGCCCCCTAATAACTTACCTTTGCGCGCACGGGAGGAGTACTTTATGCGACGAACCCTTGCTTTGATGGTTTTACTGACGATGGCCGTTCTCCTGAGCGGTTGTGATCGCTCCGATAGCGCCGCCAATTCGAATAATGCGAATGAAGACACGGGGCCGGGCCAGACGGTAAGCAACTCGAACATGGCTCCAACGGGCGGGCCAGGGCCCGAGCCTGAGAACGCGGGCTCCGCCGCCAAAAGCGGTAACGACAATAAGGGCGGGGCGACGGCTAAGAATAGTAATAAGCGCTAGGAGGCTCCCGGTGGGCCCGGCGCTGCGGTTTTTTTCTCTAGCGTGCGCCGAGGGCCGCGCGTCGCGCTCGCTCTCTTCATATCTTCAGTTGGTTCACGGTATGGAAGTGAAACCGGTCTTGAGGTCTATATCATCGTAGGCCGATTCGTCGTCAACATATGAGACCAGCTTACTCGCCGAAGGCTTTCATCGTTCTCAGCTTGATGGCGCTGGCCGCAGCGCTTCTCTTAAACTGCGGGAGAGCGGGCGACGGCGGCAGTGGCGCAAAGCAGTTGACCCTGGCCGTCAACTCGGGTGTGGAGGGCGACGCGCTCAAACAGGCGGCGCGCGACTACGAGGCGCTGACCGGCGTCCGCATACAGATCGCGGAATTTCCTTACGCGAACCTTTTCGAGAAAGAGCTGATCGATCTAGGCGCTGGCACGGGCGCTTATGATCTAATCATGCTGGACGATCCCTGGTTTCCAAAGTTCTCGACGCAGGAGTTTTTAAGAGACCTGACGCCGCTCTACGAAAAGCGAGGGGCGCGTGGGCCCGACGACGACTTCGTGCCCTCGTCCATAGCCTTGTGCCGTCATCCGTACTCTACGGGCGCGCTCTACGCCCTGCCCTACGTCGGCAACGCGCAGTTGTTCTTTTTCCGCAAAGACCTCTTCGAGAAATATAGTTTGAAGGGGCTTGCGACGTGGGACGACGTGCTGGCGGCGGCCAGGGTGATAGACGAGCGAGAGAGCGCGGGCGCTCCCGGCGGGGGCAAGGTTTACGGCTACGTGATGAGGGCGGCGCAGGGCAATGCGGCGGTGGCCGATTTCATGCCGATCTTCTGGGCCTTCGGCGCGGAGATGTTCGACGCAGAGGGACGACCCCGCGTCAACAGCCCTGAGGGCATAGCGGCGCTGCGCTTTATGCTTGAGCTTGGAAAGTACGCGCCGCCCGGCTACCCCAGCTTCAACGCCGACGAAGTATCGGCCCACCTGCTTCAGGGCACGGCGGCGATGTCCATCAACTGGCCCGCGTGGATAACTTCATTCACAGATCCGGCGAAGTCGAAAGTTATAGGCAAGATGGAGTTCACGCTGATGCCGGGCGCGAAATCCGAGGGCCGCTCGGAGATAGGCAACTGGCTGATAGCCATCCCGCGAGACGCCAGGAATGCGGAAGCGGCCTTCGATTTCCTGGTGTGGGCCACGAGCGCCGAGCAGATGAAGCGCTCGGCCCTGCGCGGCAATCCGCCGACGCGCCGCTCCGTCTTCACGGATTCCGAGCTGCTCGCAAAATTCCCTGCCTACCCGGCACAGCTGCGCTCGCTGGAACAATCGCGCCCGCGCCCGCGCACCCCCCTCTGGAACGAGATAGAGAATACCTTCGGCATCTTTTTGTCCAAGGCCAACAGCGGCGAGCTTTCACCCGAAGACGCCATGAACCGCGCCAATGCAGAGATCGCCAGGATCGTCGAGAGCGGAAAATAAAAGGGCGGAAAAGGGGAGCGCGCGCCTTCACAGATCATGTGTCCAGTCACTCTGCCGAAAGCCCGTCGTCAACAGAGATTAGCGGCCAGGTACGAGCGCGCGCTGCCGTACTTGCTGGTCGGGCCGGCGGTACTGGTGCTGCTGGCGCTCTCCATCTATCCCCTGCTTTATGCGGTCAGGGTCAGCTTTCAGACCGGCGTGGGCCGGAGCGCGCAATGGACGTTCCGTAATTTCGCGCGCCTCGCCTCGGACGGCTTCTTTCTGTCGGCGCTCTCGCATACGCTCGTCTATGCCGTGGCGGCGCTTGCGTTCGAGTTCCTGCTGGGGCTGGGGCTGGCCCTGCTCTTGAACAGGGAGATGCGCGGTCGAAGCCTCTGGCGCGCGACGCTGCTCGTTCCATTGATGCTGCCTCCGGTCGTCGTCGGCGTGGTGTGGAGATTGATGCTCAACCCGAACTTCGGCGCGATCAACGGCACGCTGAAAAGCATGGGCCTCGATACGGAGTCGCTCACGTGGACGGCTTCGCCAAGGCTTGCGCTCGCCTCCGTCATCGCGGTCGATGTCTGGCAATGGACGCCGTTCGTCTTCCTGGTCTTGCTCGCAGGGCTGCAAGCCATCCCGCAGGAGCCTTATGAAGCGGCGCGGATCGACGGCTCAAGCTCCTGGCAGACTTTCCGGCACATCACGCTGCCGCTGCTCAAGCCCGCGATACTGATCGCGCTCCTGCTGAGAACGATGGACCTGCTGCGAGTCTTCGATCAGATATTCATACTGACGGAGGGCGGGCCGGGCTTCGCCACCGAGACCATCAGTCTATACATCTATCGCGCGGCGTTCCGCTTCGGAAATTTCGGTTACGCCGCCGCGATGTCCTTTGTGCTCCTGGGGCTTACGAATATCATCAGCCTGTTCTACATACGGCTGCTCGGGCGACAGGAGGCGGATTGAGGACGCGCCCGCGATCAGAAGGGAGGAGAGGGCAGAAGCCCGCCCGCCACGCGCGGCGCGTTATAGTGGCGCGCATGCTTGGGTATGTGCTGGTGGCGGTGGCGCTCCTGTTGACGCTCGCGCCCGTCTACTGGATGGTGACCATGTCGCTCAAGAGCGAGGTGGATCAATTCAGCGTGCCGCCGCGCTGGTTCTCTTTCGTGCCGACGCTTGCGCATTACCGCGACGCCTTCTTCGAGCGCTCGTTCGGCCAATATCTGATTACCAGTGTGATCGTCGCCGTCTCTTCGACCCTGTGCGCGATGGTGCTCGGCACGCTGGCCGCGTATGGGCTCGCGCGGTTTCGCTGGCCGCGTCGGATGGGCGCGCGCGTCTCGCTCTGGATTCTTTCGACGAGGATGCTTCCGCCGATTGTGACGGCCGTCCCGCTCTTCCTGATGATGAGAGACGTTAGACTGCTCAACACCAGGGCATCGCTCGTCATCGTCTACACGGCGCTTAATCTTCCCTTCGTGGTATGGATGATGCGCGGATTTTTTCAGGAGATACCGCGCGAGCTGGAGGAGGCTGCGCGCGTTGACGGCGACTCGCGTTTGGGGGCGCTGCGGCGCGTCGTCCTGCCGCTGGTCGCGCCGGGTCTGGCCGCGACGGCCATCTTCTGCCTCATCGTCTCGTGGAATGAGCTTCTTCTGGCGCTCATACTGACGCAGACGGACGCGGCGATGACGCTGCCGGTCGGCATCGCGGGCCGCGTCACGCAATACGAGATCAAGTGGGGCGTGATGAGCGCCGCCGGAGTCGCGGCCATGACGCCCATACTCGTTTTCGCCCTCTCCGTGCAAAGATACCTGGTGCGCGGTCTCTCGCTCGGCGCGGTGAAATGAAGGCAGTGATGAGTGACGAGTGACAAGTTAAAAGCTTGTTCCTTTGCTCGTCGCTTGTCCAACGGGCTCGTCGCTTGTCACTCGTCACTTGTCACTGTTTTATGGATGTGAGGTTCGAGAAGGTAACGAAAAGGTTTGGCCGGGCGGTGGTGGTGGATGAGCTGAGCCTGGCCGCCGTTGACGGCGAGTTCGTGGTCTTGCTCGGGCCGTCGGGCTGTGGCAAGACGACGACGCTCAGGATGCTCGCCGGGCTCGAAGATATTTCGGCGGGAGACATTTATATAGGCGCAGAGCGGGTCAACGACGTGCCGGCGCAGCACCGCGACCTGGCGATGGTCTTTCAGTCTTACGCCCTCTACCCGCACATGACGATCGCGGAGAATATAGCGTACCCTTTGCGCGTCAGAAAGACGGGGCGGGAGGAGACGGCGCGGCGCGTCTCGAAGGTCGCGGAGATGCTGGAAATCGGCGGGCTGCTCGGGCGCAGGCCGCGCGAGTTGTCTGGCGGCGAACGCCAGCGCGTCGCCCTGGCGCGTGCCATCGTGCGCGAGCCGCGCGTCTATTTGATGGACGAGCCGCTGTCGAACCTGGACGCGCGGCTGCGCGTGCAGATGCGCGGAGAGCTGAAGCGCTTACAACACGAGCTGGGGACGACCGCGCTCTACGTCACGCACGATCAGGCAGAGGCGATGACGCTCGCGCATCGTATCGCCGTCATGCGCGGAGGTCGCCTTCAGCAGTTCGATACGCCCATGAACATCTACCACCGGCCCGCCAATCGCTTCGTAGCCGGTTTCGTCGGAAGCCCCGGCATGAATTTTCTTGAGGGCCGCAGCGATGCAGGCACGCGGCAGTTCGTGACGGGCACGCTCGCGCTCGGCTTGTCGGAAACTAATCTAATCAGGATTGGCGCTCGCGAGCGAGTGACGCTGGGCCTTCGGCCCGAGCATATACGGCTCGCGCACTCCCAGCGCGAGGCATCTCTGCCCGCCACCGTCTACGTGACCGAGCTGATGGGCAACGAAACGCTGGTCTTCCTGCGGCTCGGGCCCGACCAGAAGATCATCGCCCGCGCGGGAGCAGATTTTCGGGCCGAGCAGGAGACGCCCGTCTGGGTGAGCTTCGATATGGAGAGGGCTGAGTTCTTCGACGCCGAGTCGGGCGAGGCGCTCAGATGAACCGGCGTATAAGACTTGGGGGGCGAAATAGATGAAACTGGCGCTGAACGGCGCGACCACTATGAGCGCAGACCTGGGCCTGGATATACGGGCGGCGAGCGCGGCGGGCTTCGACTGCCTGGAGATATGGGCCGCGAAGCTGCGCAAATTTCTCCAAACGAGCACGACCGCCGAGCTGAAAAGACTGTTCGACGAGGCGGGGCTTGAGCCTTACAGCATCAACTCGATCGAGCGCATCACGTTCAGAGAAGCCGACGCCCATGCGCGGCTTCTGGACGAATGCGAGGAGCTGTGCCTTGCAGCATCCGAGATCGGCTGCCCCTATGTGGTCGTCGTGCCAGGCCCTTTGCCGGCAGGCCAAAGCTGGCCCGGCGTGGTCGAGGAATCCGTCCGAGTGCTCGTAGAGCTTGGCCGCGTCGCTGAGCGGCACAAAGTCGCGCTCGCCTTCGAGTTCCTGGGCCAACCCCTTTGCAGCGTGCAGACGTTGGAGGAGGCGCGAGAGATAGTCGAGCGGGTAGCGAGGCGGAATGTCGGTCTCGTCCTGGATAGCTTTCATTTCTACGCGGGCGGCTCGACCATCGAATCCATAGACGCGCTCGACGCGGAAAAACTCTTTATCTTTCACATCAACGATGCGGAGCCGAGGCCGCGTGCGGAGCTGGAAGACCGTCATAGACTGCTGCCGGGGCTCGGCATATTGCCGCTCGCGCAGATCGTCGCCGCGCTCCGGCGTATAGGATACGACCGCGTCACGAGCGTGGAGATATTCAGACCCGAATACTGGGAGCGCGACCCCACGGAATTGGCGCGCGAGGCGCGGGCGGCGACCATGAGCGTGCTCGGACGGCAATAGCGCGGGCGATCAGTAGAAAGGGAGGCGGCGGAAGCGCCGGAGAGATGGACAGGATTAAAATAGGAATCATCGGCGCGGGATACATCGGCGGGGTTCATTCGGGCGTGCTCGCGCGAGACGAGCGCGTGCGTCTCTCGGGCGTGTACGACATTCGCGCCGAGCGCGCCGAGCGGCTGGCCCGCTCCCATGATGCCTCGATTGCTCAGAGCGCCCGTGAGCTGATAGAAACGAGCGATGCCGTCTATATCACGACGCCGAATACGGAGCACACGGCGCTCGCGATTGCCGCAGCCGGCGCGGGCAAGCACGTCTTCTGCGAAAAGCCCATGGCGACCGGCCTTGAGGATGCGCGGGC
>DASQYE010000443.1:0-3600 GCA_035639355.1 Pyrinomonadaceae bacterium | reverse complement strand
GGCGTCGGCGTCGGCCGCAGCCTCGGTCGGCGGAGCGCTGGCGGCGGTCATGAGCGATGACCCGCGCCTGATGAGAATCAACGAGATACTGGACGACAAGGTCCGCCCGGCGCTGGCAGGCGACGGCGGCTGGCTTGAAGTCCTGGGGTTGAAGGAACACACGCTGACGATAAAATACCAGGGCGCGTGCGGCAGTTGCCCCAGCTCGCTCTCCGGTACCCTGATGGCGATCGAAGGGATGCTCCGACAAGAGATAGACCCCGAGCTGGAGGTCGTTGCCGTTTAATCTTCACATCCATTCAACGAGGGCGGCGCGCGCCGGGAAAGATCAAGTGCGCGCCGCCCTCATCCATTCCACACGCTCAAAATCGTATTCGGGCACATGCGGCGACGCCTAAGCCGACGCATCTCTTTGTATCTCATTGCGGATAAAATTCTGGAACCACGGGGCCGTGCGCGCGTGAGAGGGCTCAAGCGATTCCATCATCAGGGGCGCGCAAGGCGGGCGCAGCAAATCTAAGGAGGCAAATGACACTTCAGGCCCGGACTTGTGCGATTGCGCTGTCGCTGGTCGTATGGGCTGCATCGGCTTACGCGCAGGCTGCGAGCGCGCCTTCGCCTCGCATACCGCATGCCGATCGCATACGCATGGCGGAGGCGTTCCGCATCGGCGAGAAGCTTGGAGACAGGGTGTGGAAGGGGTGGAGCCGAGCCCCTTTCGCGGTGCTGCTAGTCACACCCGATTACGAATTTCTGGTACGCCACCCGCGCCCGTCGCAGGATTTTAGTCCCGCAGGCTATGACTCGCTGCTCAAAAGCGAGGTCTTTTTTCGCAAGCGTGTTTACGAGCCCAACCTCCTGGCGACGTTCCCGGCCGTGAACGGCATTTCGACCATAGTGGTGGGCCAGCCCTCGAATACTGACGCCAAAACATCGACGCCGTGGGTCGTCACGCTGCTTCACGAACACTTCCACCAGCTACAGGACTCCCAACCGGATTTCTACGCCGAGGTCAATCGTCTGAATTTGTCACGCGGCGACGAATCGGGAATGTGGATGCTGAACTTCGCCTTCCCCTATGAGAAGGAGGAGATCGGAAAACAGTTCGGCGTCATGGGGCGCGCTCTGGCGGAGGCGCTTCGGGCGGGCTCGCCCGGTCAATTCAGAGCGAGGCTCAGCGCGTACCTCGACGCCAGGGCGCGCTTTAAAGAGATGCTCGGCGAAGACGATTACAAGTATTTCTCTTTTCAGTTATGGAAGGAGGGGGTCGCACGCTATACCGAATATCGTATTGCGAAGCTGGCCGCGACTCGTTACAAGCCCGGCAGAGAGTTCAAAGCGCTCGCGGATTTCCAGCCGTTCGAGCAAACGGCCGCCAACATACTTGGCAAGATCACGTCAGAGCTATCGTCACTGTCGCTGGGAACCGAGCGCCGGGTCGCCTTTTACGCTGTCGGCGCAGCCGAAGCAATGCTGCTCGACCGCGCCAGCCCCGCGTGGCAGCAGAGGTACTTTGCGGAAAAGTTCTCGCTTGAGAAATTCTTCCGCCGCTAGGGGCGGCCCGTCGCTGAAAGAGCGAGCGCGAGGACGCGGGCGCGCGCGCCGTATCCTCGCGCGCCGCATCATTCCTCGTCTTCGCCCGCCTCTTGCCGTCGTCGCACCAGTTCTTGAAACCGCGCGGCGTCCTCACGCATACGCACGTTGTTGAACAGGACGTAAGAGGTCTGCGCGCGCGGCAGCATTTCGTACAACTCCTCAAGCTCGTCCTGTTCGTAAACGTAACGAAACCCTTTGCGACCGTGCAGCCGAAAGTAGCAGTCCTCGGGCGTGACGGTTCGCGCGGCGAAGGGGTCTACGACGTGAACCAGCCGAAGCTCGCGGCAGAGCGCGCCGACCGTCTCGCGCGGCCACTCTCCGCGCGGCTCCCATAAAAATTGCAGTTGACTGGGCCGCTTCACGGAATCGAAGAAGCGTCGCAGGCGCTTGATATTCGTCGCCGTCGGCGTGAAGCTCGCCGGACATTGAAACAGTACGCGGCGGGCGCGCAGAGCCTCTATGCAATCGAGCGTAGTTTTCCACGCCTCGCGCACAATCCTGCTCGTGCGAAAGCCGCCGCACCCTTCGCGCTCCGTCTCCGTCAACTCTCGCTTGAGCCGCCTGTAAACAGGGCTTCGCGCTTCATGCGTAATCAGCATCCAGGCTTTGAGCGTGAACTCGAAATCGGGGGGCGCTTCCTCGCGCCAACGCCTGAGAGTTTCCGCCTTCGGCGGTTGATAAAAGGTCTGCTGGACTTCGACGACCGGAAATTGGGCCATGTACTCGGCCCGCGCCATGCGAAATCCGCAGCACCCCGTATAGACACGCTTTGTCACCCGTCACATTCCGTTCTGCGCCGCATATTGGGCCATCTCCTTGCGTAGAATGCGCCACGAGAGGTCAGAGTAAGTGGTGAATTTCTTCTTCTTATGCGGCGGCTTCTCGTCTATGTACATGAATATGTCGCGGGTATGGGGCTTCGGGGCGGTCATTCGCACCAGCGGCAGCTCGTCCTCGTTCAGATAGACATGGAAGGTGGCGGCGAAGTTGCCCTCGGCCATCGGACAATAGACCTTATGCACGGCGAAGCGGTCTTTCGTCAGCCAGGCGCACTGTCCGGGCGTCAGCGTCAGCAGCCCCGCCTGCTTTGAATCCCAGGCGAGCTTTTCATAGACCATTACGTCGATCTGCCCGGTCAGACAATAGATGATGCCGGTCGTATCGCCGTGCGAGTGGATCGGTGAATAGTGCTTGGCGGGCCAGATTTCCAGGATCACGGGCGAGCCGTAATCGCCCTCGTGCTCCTGTTCCTCGGCGGTCATAAAAAGACCGTACCTTGCGGAGAGGTGTTCCTGCGCCAGATCGTCGTAGTCACCCTTGCCCGTGCAGGCGACGCGTATGTAGGGCGGGTGAGAGTTGTCCAGCTTCTTCTTCTCCCTCAATATCTTTTTGAGAATGCCGTCGGCGAGGCTGGCCCGTATCGATTCTACCTCCCACGAGGCGAAACGCAGATCGTCCGCCTTGCGCGACATCTCCATCACCGTCGTAGGGATCATAAGCTGTCGAACGTACTCGTCGAAAGAGGTCGCCCGTGTGATGACCAGGGCCGGGTCGATCCGGTCTGCCGCGATGCGCAACGCCAGCTCTTCCTCCCTCGTGACGTAAAAGGGCGGCTTACGTTTTTCGTCGCTCGGTCTGACGACGCGCAGTTTATGAGGCTTCGATTCCTTCACCAATTGGCTCATGAGGTCTCCTTTCGCTCCGTCTTCGTTTTCAATGGTGGCGAGAGCAACAGCAACGCCCCGTCCGGCGGCGGCGGTGGCTGTACGGCTTTCCGTTTTCGCTAGGAATAGATATTCATCGGTCGCGTGAGCAGCGCCAAGGGGTCTTCGACGTTAAGGGCCTCGCGCACGTAGAAGGCTTCGCCGGCGGCCGCGCCTATGAGCGAGCCGTAGTAGCGCATGCGGTACTCGATCTGGTCGAGAAAGCCCTTCTCGCTGATGCGCGTCGTCGGCTCGTCCGCGCCGGGCCTGTAGAATTGCGATGCGTGCGCGCGTATGGCGC
>DASQYE010000442.1:0-2288 GCA_035639355.1 Pyrinomonadaceae bacterium | reverse complement strand
CACGCCGTCGGGCAATTCCGTGGCCGCAGAGGTACTGCTCCGCCTCGGACTGCTGACCGGGGATGAGGCGCATGGACGCAAAGCGCTGACGATCTTTCGACTCCTGCGCGATCCGCTCTCGCGTTACCCTTCCGGATTCGGCAGGCTGCTCGGCGCGCTCGATTTCCACCTCTCGTCGCCCAAAGAGATAGCCATCATAGGCGAGCGCGGCGCGGCCGATACACGGGCGCTGCTAAACGAAGTCTGGCGGCGTTATTTGCCTAACAAGGTCGTTGCGCAATCAGCCGAAGGAGACGCGCGCGCCGCAGAAGCCCTGCCGCTTCTACGCGAAAGGGGCATGATCGAGGGCAAAGCGACCGCTTACGTCTGCGAGCACTACACCTGTCAGAGACCTGTCACGACGGCTGCCGAGCTTGCGGCGCAATTGGGTCAGGGCACGGCGCGCGAGGCCAGCAGCAGTAGCGGCGGTGCGCCCTGACGCGCTCTGTCACAAGCGCTGAGCGTGCCGCATCCCGCTTATCGTTTCAGGCAGCGGTCTTGAGAATCAATCTCTCAAGACCGCTGCGCGTATGAACGATCAAGCGCTTCCTTCTCGCGGCAGATACTCAGGCGGCATAGGGTTATCATCGCGCTCGTTATCCCAAATCATGTTTACGATCCACCACCTGTCCCCGTCGTTGAAAAGTTGAATGCTATTGATGCCGCGCTTGGAGGGCACGGCTTCGCCGGGGTCGTTTCGAGCCTCGTAGGTGCTGAATACCTGGGCGATGTTGCCGAACAGGTCTGTGCGCCGCGCTATCTCAGACTCATAGAACCCATCCCGGCGAAAGAAATCGGCTGTGTCCTTTAGGTAACCATCGACATCCATGACATTCGCCACGCGCCTGCCATCATCCGTAACGGAGGTTCTGACCAGGTTCGCTCCGGGCAGATATAAAGAACGCATGCGCGGTGTGTCTCGCTCAGCGCCCGCAGGCCCCGAGACTGTCTCATAAATCGCCTGGATAATAGCATCCAGGGTTTTCGTATCACTCATGTAATACCTCTCCTTCGATGACTTCTACACTTCAAAAGATTTTCATACGGAGCCGGGCTCCTTCTCGTCGGTCGAGCCCGTCAACGCCCGCAGCAATTCTTCGCCGTAGCGAGAGATTCTAGACGCCCCTAGCCCGTAGATGGATTCAAGAGCTTCGAGCGTTGTGGGCCGCTCGATGGCCATCTGTTCGAGCGTTCGATCCTGACAGATCATGTAGGCCGGTTTGCGTTCGGCGAACGACTTCTCAAGCCTCCACTTTTTGAGACAACGAAGCGTTTGTTTCTCCTCGTCGTTGAGGGGACGAAGCGGCGGCAGCGGCGCTCGACGCTTGCGCGGAGCGGCGCTCGCGTCACGCGTGGATGGCTTGAGAGCGGCGAAGCTGAGGGCGTCCTCGAAACGTCCCTGCTCAGTCAGGATGCGACGAAGCTCCTCGTAGACGAACAGCGCCAGGTGCGCGTCCGTCGCCGCATACTGTAGCTGTGCGCGCGAGAGCGGGCGGCGACGCCAGTTCGATTTCTGAAAGCTTTTATCCAGCTCGATACCGAACAGGTGCGCGACCACCCCGGCCAGACTGTAGGAAGGCAGACGCAGGGCGTCGCGCGCCAGCCGCAGGGTATCTACGAACGATGCGGGACGAAGCCCCGCCCCTATGAGCATCGCTTCATCGAAGCGCGCGTTGTGCGCCGCCATCGTGATGGCGGGCGATTCGATCAGGGGGCGCAAGATTTCAATGTCTACGCTGAGCACATCGAAGACCAGCACCTCGCTCCCAGGCGGCGCAATCTGTACTAGCGAGACGTGCGAATGATTGGCCGCCGCGTCCCAGTATGTCTCCGTATCCAGGCCGACGATCATCTCGCGCGGCAGATGCTCCAGGGCCGCGCGCGCCGCGCCGTCTTCCGTTATAAAACTATAGGCCGGTTTATCTGCGGGGCCGCTGCTGTTCACGTTTCTTCCTGGCTTAATTTAGAGACGCTGGCGCTTTCGAGCGGCAGGGCCCTCGACTTAAAATCAGAAGGCGCGTTGGAATCTCAACGCGCCTTCTCCCGTCAAAAGTCATGCAGCTAACCCATCTGAGGTCGAACAACCCTCTACCTGTTGCCGTTCCTCGTATTGCCATTACCTGTGCCGCGCGTGTTGCCGTTTGCGCCGCCCGCATTGCCATTCCTCGCATTGCCGTTACCCGCGCCGCCCGTGTTTCCATTCCCCGTCGTGCCCGTGGTATTGCCATTCGTAGTGCCGCTGGTGCCGC
>DASQYE010000441.1:0-3395 GCA_035639355.1 Pyrinomonadaceae bacterium | reverse complement strand
TGTAGAGCCTGTACTGCACGAGCATCCCTATGGAGAAGAGCAGGATGGCCGTCGTGTAGAGCGTCCAGTTGCCGGCGAAACGCATGGCCCGCGTCAGCCAGAAGACCAGAAAGATGATCGGCACATACAAAAGCAGGTCGCGGACGCCGCCCACCCAGGAAGTCTCGTAGCCGCGAATCAGCCCGGCGCGATACGTGGCGTAATAGCCAGCGACCTCGAAGCCGATGATGAGAAACAGTGCGATGAGATGAGACGATGCGCGATTCTTCATAATTGCATTAAGTTGCGACCTGACCGTTTTACTGTGACAGCCTGAGCACGGTTTACCTTACATGCGCGCCGAGCTAGCGACGCCTAGACGGAGAACCCGACGGGGTTTCCCTGCGACTCCTATTGTCGTTGTTGTTAGCGCCATCCCGCCTGTTGCTGTTATCGGCGGGGGCGGTGCGCGGGCCGCCGAGCAGCCCCAGCTCCTTGGCCTTCAAGACCAGCTTGGCCGCCACGGGGGCCGCCGAGCGCGAGCCGTAGCCGCCGCCCTCTATAATGACGGCCATGGCGATCTGCGGATTTTCGAGCGGCGCGATGCAGAGAAACCAGCCGTCTATGCGCGGGTGCTCCTCGTCGGTCACAATCACGTCATACTCGCGTATGATATTCCCCTTGGGGTCTTTCTCGATCTTGTGGCGGGTCTTGATCTCGCCCGTCTTGGGATCGTAAACGGGCATTACCTTCTGCGCCGTTCCGGTCTTGCCTCCGCTGGTAATGCCTGCGGCTTTGACGGGGCCGAAGACGCCGCGCGCCGTTCCGCGCGAGCCCTGTGTGACGAGCGACATAATGCCGCGCATCTGTGCGGCCATCTGCGGCGAGATTACCTGGTTGAAGGGCTCGGGCGGGCGATCAAACTCGATCTTGGGTTTTATCAGCTGGCCTTTCAGGTTGCCTATGGTCGCGGCCAGGAGCGCCATCTGAAAGGGCGTCATCTGTCCGGCGTAGCCCTGGCCGTAGCCTTCTAACGCGAGATCGAACTTATTGAAAACTCTGCCGAGCGGCCCGGCCACCATCGTCGCTTCGCGCGGCGCGAGCGCGCGCTTGATGGCATCCGTGCTGGCGTTCCAAATCTCTGGCTCCCTGCGGCTGCGCAAGGTTTCGGCGGGCGTATCATAAGCGCCGATGCCTACGAGCCGGGCCACTTCCTTGATACGCTCGGGCCCGAGCTTGACCGCCATCTGCGCGAAGTACTGGTTACACGAAACCTCGTAGGCCGTATCTATCCCGATGTTGCCGTGAACCTCGCCGGGGCCGCCGTCGTCAAAGATAGGCTTTGCTCCGGGCATGGCGTAGTAGCCGCCGCCCGAACAGGTGAACTTTGAATCCTCAAGCCCGAAGTGATGCGCGGCGATCATCATCATGGTCTTGAAGGTCGAGCCCGGAATATAATAAGCGCTGAGCGCGCGGCTGACGAGCGGGTTGTCGCGCTTGTTGGCCTCCATGCGAATCCAGGTCTCCTCGTCCTGCACCTCCTTCAAGCTGTAAGAAGGCTCGCTGTAGAGGGCCAGGACTTCGCCCGTCTGCGGATTGAGGACGACGACCGCGCCGTGCTTGCCTTTCAATTCTTCGACCGCCGCTTTTTGCAGATCGCGGTCAATGGTCAGGCGTACATCCTGGTTAGCCTTCTGCCTGACGTTCTCGCCGACGATCACCTGCCACGCTTCGGGCACAGCGCCGCTCTGCACGCCAAACATAGAGCGCTCCAATCCTGGGTCGCCCCTGTCGGAGCCGAAGAGGTGGGCCATCTCTTTGTCTAGCGGGTAAAAGCGCGTGATCTCGTCATTGCCTTCGCGCTGGTAGGTCGCCAACGCCTTGTCCAGATCGCCCGAGCGATCGAGCACCCACCCGCGTAAGGTCGATTCCGACAGACGGCGATTGCGCAGGTCTTTATAGCTCAGCTCCTGAAATCGCTGGTTCTGATCGGCGGCATAGCGCGCCCAGTAGACGTGCGCGCTGAAGACAGAGAGCGCCAGTATCACGTAGAGCCAGCGCAGAGCGCGCAGGCCGCGATTGGTCGAGGTCGAGCCCAATCGCTGCCGCACTTCGTCCGGCAGGTCTGCGGGCGCGATGGCCGCCAGGGCCGAGCGCGCGCGGCGATTACGCACCAGCGAGAAGAGCAGGAGCAGGATCATCAATGCCAGCCCGCCCATGTAGATTACGGAGAGCAGCGCCGGTTGCTTTTCGAGTGGGACGGCATTGGCCGCCGCCGTCGTTGCGGTCGTCGCCGTCGTCGCGGCCGTGTTTTGTAGAAGCAGTAATGAGTATGACATGCCTTATGAACTATCTCTTTTGAAAACGAACCTCGATGTCGCCGAAGCCGACGACATCACCCTCTTCGATCTGGCGCGCCTCGCCGTAGGCCAGGCGACGACCGTTTATATATGTCCCGTTGGTCGAGCCCGTGTCGGCCACAAGCAGCGTGCCCTCGCGGTTCATCACCAGCGAGGCGTGAATCTTCGAGACGCTGCCGTGATCCAGGAAAAGATCGTTGTCCGAGCCGCGCCCGACGTTCAAACGCCTGCCCCCCGGCTTCAAGGTGAGCTGCATCTCTCGCGTCCCGCCCGGCATCGTGACGCGGGCCGCGAAATTGACATCCGCAGGGCCTTTGCCGCCCTTGGGGATAAGGGGGCTGCCAAGCTCCGAGAGGCGTCGGCGCTCTTCGTCCTGTTGTTTTAATTCCTCCTCGAACTCGCCGAAGGTCGGATCGACAGAGATGCCGGTGGTGAAAATATCGACCTCGGTTTCGATCTTGACGGGCGCGAGCGTGCGATAGCGATGATCGTTTATGTGGTCGATGGCCGCCGCCAGCACCTCGTGCTCAAGCTCCTGTATGATCTCGGGCGGCGCTTCGGAATGCGTGCCCCATTCCACCTTGAGCTTGAGCAGGTGCGGGGCGATGCGCCCCTTGCGGCCCTCGTCGCGCGCTCGCTCGTCTATCAAGCGCTTCATGCGCTCGATCAGCTGCGTCGTCGTCAGACCGCCCTTGTTCGGCGCGCGGCCGAGCCCGCGATCGACGACCTCGCCCATGCCTTCGAGCACGCGGCGGAAAAGGCGCTCCGGCAGCGCCTCCTCTCGCTTCTTCTGCTCTTTCTTCTCCGGCTCTTTTTTCATAACAGTATTAACCATCTATCACAAAAAACGGCCCTCGCACGGTTTTATGCCTCATCCGCTCGCTCAAGAAATTCCGGCGCGTCTGAATAGAGAGCGGCCCCCGAGGGGAATGCCGTACATCTGGGGGAGGGATTTCGATAATCTCTATCAGCGCGAGATCATTCTAGCCGAACCAGCCGCCAGTGAGAAGAGGCGAATAGCGGCAAGGCGCAAGCCCGGGGGCGCTGATCGACCGG
>DASQYE010000440.1:0-15209 GCA_035639355.1 Pyrinomonadaceae bacterium | reverse complement strand
CAGATACAGTTTGATCCGCCTCTGCCCACGGCGCAGCGCGCGGCCATAGATCAGCTTCAATATGCGCGGATCATCAAAAACTCTCTGCTCTTCCGTGAGCGCTTCTGGGGCGCTGAAGATTTCTCGCTCGTCAGCGATGTCACTTCGCACTACTATTTCCACAGCACGAAAGACCAGCCCGGCCCCGAAGGGATACTTGTCAGCTATGCTATTGGGGAGAAGGCCGACGTGCTGGCGGCGCAGGACGAGCGCCGGCGCACAGACATCATCGCGCGCGACCTCCTGCCGCTAACCGAGCGCGCTCCCGCCCTTGCCAGAAATATAGAGTCTTACGCCTGGCAGCGAGACCGCTATACGCAGGGAGCTTACGCGCTTTATCGTCCGGGCCAATGGTTCACCATCCGGCCCATCCTTCAACGCCCCCACGGCCGTGTGCTCTTCGCGGGCGAGCACCTGGCCGACTGGCAGGGCTTCATGGAGGGGGCCGTCGTCACTGGCGAAGAGGCGGCCAGGATGTTGACGGGCAGGACGGGTAGGCGGCGAGTCGCCTGAATTCGAGCGCATGAGAGAGTGAGGCCCGCACCGGCACGAATTTGATGGAAGTGTTCGAGCAGGCGCTCGTCGCCGCTCGGCAGCTGCTCGATCTTTACCGGCTCAAACGCAGCTTCTTGATCGTCAAACTATGGCACAGCTTGCACCGAGCAATATCACGCTCATTCGCGGTCTTACTCTGATCGCCGCCATGTCGATCGTCATCGGCAACGTGGTCGGCACGGGCGTCTTTCTAAAGACTCGCGTGATGACCTGCAATGTGGGGACGCCGGGCATGGTGGTCGTCGTCTGGGTGGCCGCCGGGATACTGAGCCTTGCGGGTGCGCTCACCTACGCGGAGCTGGCGGCGATGATGCCGCGCGCCGGGGGCGAATACGTCTTCGTGCGCGAGGCGTATGGGCCCGGCCCCGGATTTCTTTACGGCTGGATGCAGGTCTTTATCGCCAAGACCGGCTCGCAGGCATCGGTGGCCGTAGCGTTTGCGATCTTTCTAAATGATTTGACGGCCGGAGCGCTGGGCGGCGTCTACTTCAAGCGCATGATCTACGGCTATGAATTCCAGTTTGGCACTTTGCAGGTCGTCGCGCTCTCGGCCATCGCCGTCGTCACCCTGATTAACTGCGCGACCGTCGTCGTCAGCGGCAACATCGCAGCCTTTCTGACCGTGATAAAGATCGCGCTCGTCGTCGGCGTAGGCTTCGGCGCTTTCCTGCTCTCGAAGAGCGGCGACTGGTCGCACTTCGCCCTGGCGAACGAGGGCGGCAAGTGTTTCGGCGTGAATGAAGCGGCGCGCTACGGCGTGGCGGGGTTCGGGGCGGCGATGCTCGGCGCGTTGTGGGGATACGACGGGTGGAATAATCTGACGCTCGTCGCGGGCGAGGTGAAAAACCCGCAGCGCAATATCCCGCTCGCCCTGATAGGCGGAATGCTCATCATCATCTCGCTCTACGTCTTCGTCAACATAGCCTATTTCTACGCGCTCGACCCGACGACCATCGCCGGCATCACCAGGGAATCGTCCGTCGCCAGGGAGGTCGCGCAGACTTTTATGGGGCCGGTCGCCGTCAGCCTGATCGCGGCGGCGCTGATGTCATCATGCATCGGCACACTGCACACTTCGATCTTGACGGGCGCGCGCGTCCCCTACGCCATGTCGCGCGACCGCCTCTTTTTCCAGAACCTGGCGCGCCTTAGCCCGCGCACGCACGTCCCCGTCGGCGCTCTCATCCTACAGGGCATCTGGGCCGGCGTGCTCGCGCTCTCCGGCTCGTTCGATACCCTGACCGATTACGTGATCTTCGGGTCTTGGATTTTCTACGGGCTCGTGACGGCCTCCGTCTTCATCTTTCGACGACGGATGCCGAACGCCGAGCGCCCCTATCGCGCCTGGGGCTATCCCGTCGTGCCCGTGCTTTTCCTGCTCGTGACGGCGTGGCTTCTAGTCAACACGCTCCTGACGACTCCCGTGCAGGCGCTCGTAGGCATCGGATTGATCGCGCTGGGCCTGCCCGTTTACTGGTACTGGTCAAGGCACAACCGCCTCAACTACCAGCCGCCGCCGACGGCCGAAGAAGATTGAGACTTTGGCCTCGCGCACGAGGAGCGACGCTCGTCTCTATAGCGGTGACTATACTTCGAGCTTGATGCGGAAGCGTTCGGCCATGCGGTAGAAGGTGCGCCGGTCGATGCCCAGAATCTCTGCGGCGCGCGTGCGATTCCCCCCTACCTTTTCCAGCACGTAAATCAGGTATCGTCGCTCAAGCTCGTCGAGCGATACTAGATCGCTATAGAGCGCGACGAGCGGCGATTCCGAGTTGTGACGACGTGCGCCGCCCGCCTGCAACTTCGCGGGCAAATCTTCAGCAGCGACCTCCGCGCCGCGCGCGCGTATCGCCGCATATTCGACGGCAGATTCCAGCTCTCGCACATTTCCGGGCCAATCGTAGGCGACGAGCATCTCAAGCGCTCTCGGCGCGAAGCTGCGCGCGCGACCGCCGTCGCCTACGCCAGCACGCCTGAGGAATCGCTCGGCGAGCAAAGGGACATCGCTGCGGCGCTCTTTCAAGGGCGGCACGCGAAGGGTAACGACGCCCAGGCGATAGAAAAGGTCTTCGCGAAACGCGCCCGCCCTGACCTCGCTCTCAAGATCGCGATTCGTGGCGGCGACGACGCGCGCATCGACGTAGGCGGAGCGCGACGCGCCTACGCGGCGGATTTCGCCCTCCTGCAAAGCGCGCAGCAGCTTGACCTGCATCGCGGGGCTCGTATCACCGACCTCGTCTAAAAAGAGCGTGCCGCCTTCGGCCTCTTCCCACAGCCCTCTGCGGTCTACGACCGCGCCCGTGAATGCGCCGCGCACGTGCCCGAACAATTCGGCTTCGAGCAAGGTTTCGGTCAGCGCGCCGCAATTGACGGCGACGAAGGGACGCGACGAGCGCGGGCTGTGCTTATGAACGGCGCGGGCCACCAACTCCTTGCCCGTGCCGGATTCCCCCGTGATGAGGACGGTCGAGCGCGTGGGCGCGACGCGCGCGATCTCCTTGTAAAGTTCTATCATGGCGGGCGAGCGTCCCAGCAGCCCCGTCTCTTCGTAGCGCGCCGAGAGTATTTCCGGCCCCGGCTGCTGCTGCTGCTCGCCCTCCTCAATGGTGCGGCTCGCGCGCTCCATGGCGCGGCGCGCAGTCTCGACGACCTCCTCCACCTTAAACGGCTTCGATATTAAATCCCAGGCTCCCTCGCGCGTGGCCTCGACCGCCGCTTCGAGCGACCCGAAGCCCGTCAGGAGGATGACCGGGCATCGTTCGCGTAAACTCTTCAACAGGTCTAATCCGGATTCCTCCGCTTCCAGGTTGACATCGCTGATGACCAGATCGAACCTGTGCTCGCGGGCCAGCTCGCGCGCCCGGTCGGGCGTCTGCGCCGTCTCGGCCTGCCAGCCCTGCTCTGCGAAAATCTCCCGCAGCAGCTCGCAAGAGGCGCTGTCATCATCGACGACGAGAATCTTCTTCATAGCGTTTGGGCCCGCTCCTCTTCCACATGCGAAGGTACGCGTCCGGCGTGCTCCCCTGTTTTGCCCTGGGCGGTCTGAAGCGCCGCCGGAAACCAGAGAACAAAACGGGTTCCGCGCCCGGCCTCGCTCTCGACTTCGATCCCGCCCTGGTGATCGCTCATCACCTGGCGGACGACCACCAGCCCGAGCCCCGTCCCGCGCCCGCGCTCCTTGGTCGTATAGAGCGGGTCGAAGATACGCAGGCGCACGTCCTCGGCCATCCCGCTGCCCGTATCCGCGAATTCGACACGGACGCGCGCCGCCCCTTCCACAGGACTTTCGACGCCGGTGCGTATGTGAATCTCGCCACCGTCCGGCATGGCATCGAGCGCGTTGTTGATTAGATTGATGAAGACCTGCTGCAAGCGGTCTGCATCACCCGCGACTGCCGGAAGAGGCTCGCTAAACTGTGTGATGAGCCGGACGCCTCGCGCGTCTAGCGCGGGCGCGGTGGCGTCCATGATGCGTTCCAGAAGAAGGTTGAGATCGAGCGCGGCAAGCTCCAAGGCTTCGGGGCGGGTGCGGTCCAGCATTCCGCGCACGATGCGCTCGATGCGTTCTATCTGCACGCCTATGGTTTCGAGGCGCTGGCGTGCGCCCTCGTCCGGGCCCAGGCGCGTGCGCAGCAACTGTACGTGGCCGCTAATCAAGTTCAGCGGTGTGCCCACCTCATGCGCAAACTGGGCTGCGGTTTGACCGGCCGCCGCCAGTCGCTCCAATTCCGTCAGCCGCCGCGTCGTCCGCCACAGCTCAAGATTGGCCTCCTCCAACTGCTCGTTACGTTGTTCGAGTTCGGCCGTAGCATCGCGCACGCGCTCTTGAAGTACCAGCCTCTGACCCTCGCGCTCCTCCGTCATCACGCGAATGCGCTCGATCATGCGATTGAAGGCGCGCGAGAGCAACCCCAGCTCGTCGGGCGCGCGCTCGGGCGCTTTGACCGAGAGGTTGCCCGATTCCGCGTGTGACATGACTTCCAGCAGCCGCTCGATCGGGCGATAGATGAGGCGGCGAAACAGTAGATAAGTGGCGAGCGTGATGAGGGCCACCGCCGCCAGAACGATCCAGATCGCCATCCGCTCATAGCGGACGGCGATGGAGGGCGCATCGTCCAGGCGCTCGACCACCTCGACCGCGCCGCTAAAGCGTCCCTGGTCTGCGATGGGCGCAAACACGCGATACAGCGAATTGCTGGCGTTCTCGGGCCGGTCGCTGGTCAGGCTCGACGACAGGCCGTTGCGCAGCGCGGCCTTGGTTTCTTCCGGGATGTCTTCGGCGGGCTCGGTTCCGGGCGAGGCAGCCGTCTCCAGGTAAACGCCGCCTACTCTCTCCCAGATGCGTACACGCAGGACGCCGGGACGCGCGCCGCTCGCCACGGTCGCGGCATGGGCCAACGCTTCGGGCGTTCGCGGCGCAGGCATGTGGCTGATCTGCTCTGACAGGTTGATGGCTTGCAGCTCGGCGCGCGCCTTCTGCTCTTCGCGAACAAGCTCTGCCACTCGCTCGTTGGTGATCGCCAGCGCCGCCGCGAGCACGGCGATAGTGACCACCGAAGCGACCAGCGTTGTCTTCGTATGCAGTTTGAGGGGGCTCATAGAATGAACCTGACGGAGCGCGTCCCGGCGGCTTCGCGAAATGAGCAGCGGGCGCGACTCTCGTCTAGATGCCCGATCGTATCACGGCCAGGCGGACGAAGGAATATAAGAAGCAAGGATGAAGGATGAAAGCGTTGCTATGTTAGCTGAGTGATTCAATCAGCGTAACCACACTTTCATCCTTGCGGCCTTCATCCCTCATCCTTGCTTTTCTATGGTCGCGTCCCTATGGAGTCAACTTTCCTGTTGAGCGCGACGAGCTGCGTTGTGGCATCCGCGAGCGCGCCGCGCTGGATGACGCGCTCGACCGTCTCAATGGACTTGAGCGTTGAGCGCAGGGACTCGCGTCCCTGTTCATCGCGCGCGTCGCTGTGCAGCGCGCGGTTAAGCGCCGCTTCCGCCTGGGCCAGGGCTGAGAGCGCCGCCGCGCTCTGTCTCTTCTTCAGATGCATGATCGTTTCGGCGATCTTATCCCCGGCCTGTTCCACGTCCGGGTCGCGGGCGGGCAACTGCGGCGAGACGGCGACGGGCCGGGCGCTCTGCGCAAAAGCCGCCGAGCGCCCGGCGTCAACCGTCACGGTCTCCTCGACGCGCTTCTGCGAGCATGACGGCTGGCTCGTGATAAGCGCGAAGCAGAGACACCACAGACAGAGCGCACAGCGTAGAGCTTCGCGCTCCCTGCCCGCCCGTTTCTCTGTATGGTTGACCCTACCGCTGCGCATAGCGTTTCGCGCCCGTGCGTCGTTTTCCCTGCTCCGTCTGCAAACCTCCAGACGAAAAGGGGGACGCGACCACCTCCTCAAATAGTCGCATCCCCCTTCGGTCGCGGGCAGTCTCCACCTGGTACTAACCACCCACGCTCGCTCTCGCCCGCGATCCGACGCGTTCACCCCCTGCCCGGGCTGTGCGGGATCGGCGCGAGATATTTGCCCCTTCACAAGCCAGCGCAGTGACGGGGGCCAATCAACTAACGGAAAGCTTTACCGTCGAGTGTTCCCGTTCTGCATTCCACTATTGTTACCCGACCTCGTGCCGCGACGATGGCGACCGATTCGGCGGTGGTGGCGACGCCACCGACGATGACGGCGACGGCCAGACATCCCGGAACCGCGCCTCGTCGTGGTCGTCGTCGAAGTGGTTGTGCTGCTGTTCGTGTTTTGTGCGAAAACAAGGCTGCCGAAACTCATGGTGAAGATCAGCGCCATGACGATCCCTAACTTTTTCATACTCCTCCAGTCGTGCGATGAACTTTGATTCGGTAGAACGATTCGAGGGCCGCGCTTGAAACTCAATCAATAACTGCTGATTCGACCGGCCACGGCCGTCTCGACTTCCGCCCCTCGCTTTGAGCAATGCCCGTACCATTCCTGTCTGGACAAGAGACCAGCGCGTTTTGCGGCCTTCCGGGTGTGTTTCACTCGCGGCCCGCCCTCACTTGAGTGTGGCGGTTTTGTGAGCCCGACAAAGACGCCACGCCCGCTCGGCCAGGAGTTGGCCCAACACTCGCTCGCGGCCGGCGTGAGCGCGAAGGCTCGCGGCCGGCCGCCCGTGGGCGCAACCGTGAAGCGTATCGCGCAGAGCTTCGCCCTCTACGCCATAAAAAGGAGGCTCACCGAACGGCGTTTGCCGCTCTGTGAGCCTCCCTGTCCATCGGCTTGAGAGAGCTGAAGCTCCAGCCCCCGTCTACTTCGGGGCGCTCGCCATGCAATCCTTTTTAGCTTTCCGGGCTTCCGCCTGCGCGTCCCTGCGCTCTTTGCCCTTCTTCGTCCTGGCATCTTTCATGGCCGCGCTGTAATCCTCGTTACATTTCTTCACGGCTGCGGCGCGCGCGGCGCTGGCCGTCTTATTCCTGGTTCTTGCCATCGCGGCAGGCGAGAGTGCGCCGAGCGCCAGAATGGCCGCCAGCGCCGAGTGTGTCAGAATGCGTTTCATCGTATGCTCCTTCGATCAAGGTGTTATCTGTATAGCGTGAGCATCAACCTTGTGCCCCGCACAGGAGATGGATAGCAAGCGTTGGGCCACGGGCGGGGGCGAGGCCGAAGTGGAGCGGGCCGTCATCCATAGGGCGTAAATATTGAGCTTAAACACCGGCCGGAGACTCTTGCCAGACCACTATGCGCGAGACTTCTCTGAGGCGGTCTTGTCGCCAACAGCAATTCAGCCTCACTGCTGAATAAGTAAAAAAGTAAAAAGGAAACAGTCAGGCCGCAAACCACTTTTAATAGAACTGCTTTTGTCCGCACTTTTGCCTTTTACCTTTTTACTTTTGCCTTTTATTTAAGGCTTGGCGGGCAACCTCTTTATCATCGAAGTGGAATGTTTCGCGGCCTACGAGCTGGTAATCTTCGTGGCCTTTGCCTGCGATGAGCACCAGGTCGCCCGCGCGTGCCTCTGCGATGGCGTGGTGGATAGCGTCGCGTCGGTCGGCGATCTTTTGATAGGGCTTGGCCGCCGCGCGCATTCCCTCCTCTACGTCAGCGAGAATCTTTTCCGGGTCTTCCGTGCGCGGATTATCCGAAGTGAGGATGACGATGTCGCTAAGGGAGGCGGCGGCCTGGCCCATCGGCGCGCGTTTCGAGCGGTCGCGGTCGCCGCCGCAGCCGAACACTGTGATGATTCTCCCTTTGGCTACGTCGCGCGCCGTCTTTAGGACGTTCACCAGCGCATCGTCCGTGTGAGCGTAATCGACCACGACCGCGAAATCCCCCGCGTGCGGAACGCGCTCGAAGCGACCGGGCGCGCCCGCGCACGTCTCTACGGCGCGGCAGATCGCGTCCAGGCCGTAGCCAAGCTCAAGCCCCGTCGCCGCAGCCGCCAGTATATTGTAGATGTGCGGGCGACCGACCAGGGGCGACGAGAGCCGCCTTTGGCCCGAAGGGGTGTGAAGCGTGAAACGCATCCCTTCGAGCGAGTGCTCTACATCGGTCGCCGTTACCTCTGCCTGTGCGCCGAGCGCGTAGCGGACGACGCGCACCGGGCCCGAGCCTTCCAGGTCGCGCGCCAGTTCCAGCCCGTGCGCGTCGTCAAGGTTTAAGACGGCGACGCGCGGGGGTGTGCCCAGGCTGCCATCGAAGAGGCGACGCTTGGCGGCAAAATATGCCTCCATAGTCTTGTGATAGTCCAGGTGGTCGCGCGTGAGGTTGGTCCAGACGGCGACGCCGAGGTGAAGCGCGTCGCAGCGATGCAGGTCTATGGCCTGCGAGGAACACTCCATGACGGCCGTGCGGCAACCGGCCTCGACCGCGCGGCGCAAAAAACGCTGCATGTCGCTCGCTTCGGGGGTCGTGCGCTCGGCCTTGCGCCTCTCGTCTCCGATGCGATACTCGACCGTGCCCGTCATCGCCACCCTTTCGCCCGCCGCTTCCATGATGGCCCCTACCAGGTAAGTCGTCGTCGTCTTACCGTTCGTGCCCGTGATGCCGACCACCTCCAGCTCGCGTGACGGGTGCCGGTGCACTGAGGCTGCGGCCAGGGCCAGAGCCGCCCGCGCGTCCGCGACTTCGAGCCACGCGCCACGGAAATCCGCCGGGCGTGATTGTTCCGAGATGATGCCGACAGCGCCGTCTCTCATCACCTGCTCGACGAAGCGATGAGCGTCCAGAGTCCCGCCGCGAATGGCTACGAACAGAGTTCCCTCGCGGGCCTGGCGTGAATCATGCGTCACGTCGAGCACTGGCGTGCCGTCGTCGCCCGTCAGCTTTGCGCCGGTCACACGCGCCACCTCGCCGAGCGTAACGGGGCGCTTTCCAGCGTTCTCTTCAGTTACCATTTCACCATCCATTCAACCTTTCGCGCGCGAGCGACCGGGGGCCGCAGGCGAGCGTCCGGTCGTCCCTCGGGTCTTACGGCCGCGCGAGTCTCGAAAGCTGGTTGATACCACAGAGGGCGTATCGCAGGCAAAGCGGGGCTGCGGCTGAAAGAAGATTTGCAAGCTGGGAGGACGGCCGTGGCGAGCGGCCGTCGTTTGAGCTAATGACCGTGTCTAATAAGTGTAAAAATATCGAGCGCCCGGACTGCTATGTTTTGGAAGCTGATTTTCTGGAAGGCTTCGGCTTGTGATGTTTGGAAAGCTTATGTTAACTTGCACGGCAGACAAGCTGGGATAATCTTTGCGAGTTTCGGGGAATGTTCCTAAGCCGTCGGTATCAGCATATTCCATACTAAAATCGCCCAAATTCAGGAGTCACGCATTGTGTGTAAGGTAGCGACACTGGCCGCTTGTTCGATACTTGTTTGTTTGATCGTCGCGAGCGCAGGCGCTCAACAACCGGCCACCGCCACGCTCGGCGGAATCGTCACGGACGCCAACGGGGCCTTGATTAAAGGAGCGCAGGTCAGCGCCATTCAGAAGGCCACAGGCATGCGACGCGAGACGACGACCAACGAAGAGGGGCGCTACGCGCTGACGAATCTGCCTCCGGGCGAGTACGAGGTGAGGATTCTGGCGGCGGGTTTCGCCGTCAAGGTTTCTCAAGCGCCGGTCGTCCTACAGGTCGGGCAGAACGTGACGCTCGATACGAGTCTTGAGGTCGGTTCGAGACAGGAGGAAGTAGTAGTAGACCTCGTCCCGTCGATCCCTCTGATCGATACGGTCTCGTCGGATGTGGACGGGGTGATCGCCCAGCGCGCCATAGAGAACATGCCCTTGAACGGGCGCAACTTTCTGGAGCTGGCGCTGCTCGTGCCCGGCAATTCGCCCGCGCCGAATTTCGATCCTACAAAAACGAACAGCGTCGCCATCTCGTCGGCCGGACAGTTCGGGCGCGGCGGCAATATTACCATCGACGGCGCGGACAATAACGACGATGTCGTCGGCGGGCCGTTGCAGAACGTGACGCAGGAGGCCGTGCAGGAGTTCCAGATCGCTACCAATCGCTTCTCGGCCGAGTACGGCCGCTCGGCCTCTTCCGTTATCAACATCGTGACCAAGTCGGGGACAAACGAGCTGCACGGCGCGGCCTCTTTCTTCATGCGCGACAGGCATCTACAGGGGCTCCCGGCGACGTTTGATCGCACGAGCGCAGAGGAGCCGCCCTTCGACCGCCAGCAGTATGCTTTCGCGCTCGGCGGGCCCATCAGGCGAGACGAAGCATGGTGGTTCGGAGCTTTCGAGTACAGGAATCAGGACGGCGCGGTGCTCGTCGGCGCGCGCGACACCGTGCGCCGAACGATCACGCGCGGGTTTGCGCCCGCGCCGCTCAACGACCTGCTGGGGAACCTGCGCGCCGACTGGGCGGCCACGAATCAAGATAATCTGAGCTTTCGCTATTCGCTCGAACGCGCCGAGGATACGGGCGCGAGCACATTGATTCGCGCCATCGGGTCGGCTTCGCAGCGCCAGACGAGCCGCAATAACTATCATTCATTCCTGTCGAGCTGGACGCGCAGCTTCTCGCCAACCGTGGTCAACAACTTCCGTTTCAACCTGAGCGATTATCAGAACCGGACTGTGCCGGTCGAGACGGGGCCGCAGTTGACTTTCCCCAGCTTACAGGACGGCTCTTCCTTCCGCGTGCCGCAGCAGACGGAGCAGCGGCGTCTTCAGTTCACGGACGCGCTGACCTGGATTCGCGGCAATCACACCCTGCGGTTCGGCGCGGAGGCGCAACGCATCGACGCGGCTTTCGACCTGGGCGTCTTCAGGCAGGGACGCATCGAACTCCTACAGGATTTCCCAGACTTCGATCACAACAACGACGGGCGCATAGACGATAACGACCTGCTCTTCGCCGTCACGCTCCGAAGCGGCGTGCCCGATCGCTCGCTCGTCCTGCCCGATACGGACAACAACTATTACGCCTTCTTCGTACAGGACGACTGGCGCGTTCATCCGCAGCTGACGCTGAACCTGGGCCTGCGCTACGAGATGGACACGGACGTAAAGAACGTCAGCCGCACGCGAGAGCTTAACCCGCTCATACTTCCCTTCCTGCGCGGCGAGCGCACGCGCGATACGAACAACTGGGGGCCGCGCATAGGCTTCAACTGGGCGACCGGCGACGGGCGCACCAGCGTGCACGGCGGCTACGGCATCTATTACGACCGTGTGACGTTGGAGCTACAGTCTCTGGAACGCGGGCTGGACGGGCGCGCTCTGCCCATAGAGGTGCGGGCCGGGAACGTCTTCTTCATCGACCCCATGACGGGACAGTTTCCGCCTTTCGCGCCGACCATCTCGAATCCCTTCACGGGCTTTCCTCTGCTGGGCGCGGGCGCTTCCGGCATCAACATCATAGACAACGGCTTGCAGAATCCCATGGTTCAGCAGATGAACCTGGGGCTGGAGCGTCAACTGGGCGGCGACTTCGCCATCCGTGCCGATTACCTGCACAACTACGGCACGCAGTTTATAACGGGCCGCACCATCGGAGCCGTCAATAACCCTGTGGTCGGCGGGCCCGATCGCGTGGTCAACCTGGAGTCAAGCGTCAAGACGAAGTACGACGGCCTGCTGCTGAGCCTGGAGAAGCGGTATTCGAGCGGCTACCTGCTGCGCGCGTCCTACACCTTCTCCAAGGCCTTCAACTATGCGAACGACGACCAGATTCCCTTCTCGAACGGGCCGGTCAATCCTGACGATCTTCAATTGGAGTATGGGCCAACTCCGAACGATCAAAGGCATCGCTTCACCTTCTCGGGCGTCTTCGATCTGCCCTACGCCGTGCGCCTCTCGCCTATCCTGACGCTCTCCTCGGGCGTTCCGATGGACATTCTTCTGCCCGGCGGGCTCTCAAGAATCCCCGCCTTGCAGCGCAACGCGGGCGGCCGCCTTTTTCATAACGGCGCGGAGCTGAATGCCTTTATCACAGAGCTGAACGCGAGCGCCGCGCCTGCCGCGCGGCTTCCGCTCGTCGGCGACGACGCGCGCTTCAACGATGGCTTCAGCTCGTTTGACCTGCGTGTGTCCCGGCCCTTCCGCTTTGGCGAGGCCGTCCGTCTTGAGCCGATCATAGAGGTCTTCAATCTCTTCAACGTGACGAATGTGCTGGGCGTCTCGAACGTCAACTACTCCGGTTTTTCAAACGTGCTCGTGCGCGATAGCGAAGACCCTAGCGATCCGGGTTTCCTGCGCTCGTCCAGCTTCGGTCGGCCCGTGACTACGGCCGGCGGCGTGTTCGGCTCTGGCGGCCCGCGCGCGTTTCAACTGGGGGTGCGAGTTACCTTCTAAAGAGGGGCGAACCCGAGCGGCGGCGGCGGCAAAAAGGTGCAGGCACAAGGCGCTTTGAAGCGGCAGATCGGACTCACGACGGCGACCGCCATCCTCGTCGGCGAGATCATAGCCGTCGGCATCTTTCTCACTCCGGCCGGGATGGCAAAGTCGCTCGGCTCGCCCCTTTTACTCCTGACAGTCTGGCTCCTGATGGGAGCGATGGCCTTGAGCGGCGCGCTCTGTTACGGCGAGTTGGCCGCGCGCTTCCCGGAGGCGGGCGGCGGCTACGTTTACCTGCGCGAAGCCTATGGGCCACAACCGGCCTTTCTTTACGGCTGGATGTCGCTGCTCGTCATGGACCCAGGCCTGACGGCCGCGCTCGCCATAGGGATGGCGACCTATGTCGGCTACGTGGTCAGGCTCTCCGGGACGGGTATAAAGGCGATGGCGATGGCGACCATATTGGCGCTCGCGGCCGCCAATATGGCCGGCGTGCGGACGGGCGCGTGGCTCGTGCGTCTGCTGGCGCTGCTCAAGATCGGATTGCTGATCTTCATTATCGCCTGGGGGTTCGGGACGGGGCGCGGCGACTGGGCCAACTTCACGCCGCTAGTGGCGCGAGCCGAAGGCTCTATGCCGCTCTTCGCGGCGCTGGCGGGCGGCGCGGTCGCAGCGTTTTTCTCTTTCGGCGGGTGGTGGGACGTGACCAAGGTCGCGGGCGAAGTGCGCGAGCCCGCTCGAACTTTGCCGCGCGCCCTCGTCTACGGCCTACTGTTAGTGACCGCTCTTTATATACTGACGAGCGCGGTCTTTCTTTACCTGGTGCCGCTCGGGCGCGTCGCTTCGGGTGAGACCTTCGCGGCCCAGGCCGGAGAGGTGCTTTTCGGCCGGGCGGGCGCAAAGGTCTTCTCGGGCATCGTTATCGTCTCGGTGCTGGGCAGCCTGGCTTCGATCATCATGGCAGCGCCGCGCGTCTATTATGCTATGGCGAGGGACGGGCTGTTTATAAATAGCGTCGCGGCGCTTCACCCCAGGTGGGGCACTCCCGCCCGCGCCATTATCCTGCAAGCGATGGTGGCTTGCGTCCTGGTGGTGCTCGGCACGTTCGATAAGATCGTCGCCTACTTTGTTTTTGTGGCCGTCTTCTTCGTCGCTTTAACGGTCGCGGCCCTGTTCGTGCTGCGGCGCAGGCCGCACGCAGACGGCGCGCATCCTTATCGCACGCCCTTTTACCCTTTGACGCCTCTGCTCTTTCTGGCGCTGGTCGTCGCGCTGCTCCTCTTGCTGGCGGGCAACAACCCTCGGCAGGCGTTTTTGGGGGTCGCGGTTGTCGCGCTCGGCGTGCCGGTTTATCATCTACTGTTTCGCAAGAGGTTCAGGCGCGCGCGCCCTTGACCGCAAAAGATCAAAGCTCCGTGTACGAAACGGGAGAGCCCCAGGCCGGCATGACACACTTGACGGACGATCCTATTGCCTGTAAGCCCTGACGGATTAAAAGAGAGAGAGAACGATTATGACCTGGATTCGCACTGTTCCGATGGACGAGATGGACGAGAGATTGCGCCGCGCCGTCGAAGCGCAAAGGGAGCTGTACCCGGCCGAATACGCCACGCCGATTCACCCTACGCCGGACGGCGCTACTTCCGGCATCGTCGCATCGCACAGCTTGATACCGGATGCGCTCTATCACGCCTTCGCCACGTTCGGCGTGTTGATGTCGGCGGAGTTGCCGCTATCGCGCCGCCAGCACGAGATGATTACCACGCTCGTCTCCGTCAATAACCGCTGCCATTATTGAATCGAATCCCACGCAGAGTTTCTGCGTCGAGTCACACTGGATCAGAGCCTTGTAGAGGCGTTGCAGCAGGATTACACGACCGCCCCCATCTCGGAGCAGGATCGAGTGATGCTGGACTACGTCGTGCAGCTGACGAGGGACGCGACCCGAATCACGCCGGCCCATCACGCGCACCTGCGCGCCGTAGGCTTCGACGACCGCGCCATCCTGCAAATCACGCTCATCGCATCCTGGTTCAACTACATCAACAGGGTCGCCGATGCGCTCGGCGTCGGGCGCGACGGCGCATAATCGCCGCCCGTGCAGCCCCGCGCAAAAGCGTGTCGCGGAAAAAGAGAAGCGGCGAGCCGTTTGCAAACGACTCGCCGCTGTACAGCAACCGCTATCTATGATCGCGGCGTCCATTTCCAGATGACACACTTTACGGCAAGTTGTGCCATTTCTCATTGTTGCTTTCGTTTGACTCGGCGTTGATGTTGGTTGAGTCGGCGATCACTTTAAAGGTTGTGTCTTTGAGGTTGACATTGTTGGGCAGAATGCTCGCCGCGTTCACCGGAATTTTCACGAACTTGCCCGGTTCTATCGCCGGAATCCTGGCCCTCTTCACTCGGCCCACGCTGGCGTCACCGATTTTGCGAACGGTCAGTTCCAGAATGCAAAGTTTTGAGGTGACATCGCCGTTGTTGGAGACATAAACGTTCACCATTTTATTGCCGACGAATTCAAACTCGTTTCCCCTGACGATCAAATCCGGCATCGGCGCGTTCAAACTCACAGTTGGCGTCGGGAGTGGTGCGATGCTGTTGCGTTGCGCGTCGTCGTTCAATACCGAACTCTTCGTCGGCGTGAACTGCAAAGCGCAAACGGCAAACAGACTCAAGCAAATGATGGTTTTCATTTTTCATTCTCCTTTCCCGTACGGGCAGTTGGTTTACAGATAGCCTGCCGATGTCTCATGGTTGCTGACACCGTTTTCATCTACTAACGCCCCGAACATGCTTGAAAACCGTCAATCGGGTCGAAGATCTCACTCGCCGCCGGAGTTTGTCGAACTGATGAAAGAGGTGT
>DASQYE010000439.1:0-2236 GCA_035639355.1 Pyrinomonadaceae bacterium | reverse complement strand
ATCGAAGAAGACCTGCGCGGCATGGCGCGCTATCCGGGCCGCCGCGCCTTCTACCAGCTTGAGCAGAGCGCGCCTACTGTGAAGGCTGCGGCCGCCGGCAGTAGCCAGAAGAGAGCGCGGGCGGCCAAAAAATAGAGCACGAGCGCGAGGGGGAGTTCAATTGATGTTCTTCTTTTTCATCATCGGCACACACTATTTCACATGGGGGTCGGACGCGACGCCGCAGCAGATGCGATGCGGCGAGTGCGGCACCGTCACAAACTTCCAGTTGAAGAAGGGAATGCGTTTCATCACGCTTTTCTTTATCATCCCCCTCATTCCGATCAGCGGCGTCAATCAATTGATGCAGTGCCCGAACTGCAAGGCGCGTTACCAGGCGACCGCATAATTCCATGAGAGGAATTGCCCGGTATGGCCGGAGCGAGGGCGTGGAGAGAGAGAGATATGCTAGGAGGCAAGTCTTGACTGAGAAAAGAGGGCCGCTCGCGCTCGTCATCATAGACGGCTGGGGCTACTCGCCCGTGCGCGAGGGCAATGCGATTGCTCTGGCCTCGACCCCCTTTTACGACGAGTTGACCGCAGAGTATCCGCACACGCTGCTCGAAGCTTCGGGTACGCGCGTCGGTCTTCCACGCGGCGTTATGGGCAACTCCGAAGTGGGCCATCTGAACATGGGGTCGGGCCGGGTCGTGCGCCAGGACCTATCTCGCATAGACCACGCGATTGAGACCGGCGCTTTCTTCGAGAACGAAGTGCTGGTAAAGGCTATGGACGGAGCCAGGGAGCGCTCCGCCGCGCTGCACCTGATGGGCCTGGTCTCGGACGGGCAGGTTCATTCCTCGCAGGAGCATCTTTATGCTCTGCTGCGCATGGCGAAGGGGCGCGGGCTGGGGCGCGTCTACGTACATTGTTTTCTGGACGGGCGCGATGTGCCGCCCGCGTCCGCCTACGGCTACGTAGAGGCGTTGCAGGTCAAGTGCGGCGAGACGGGCTGCGGGCGCATCGCTTCGGTCGTCGGTCGCTACTATGCTATGGATCGCGATAAGCGTTGGGAGAGGACTGAGCGCGCCTATAACCTTCTTGTCAACGGAGAGGGCGAGCGCGCCGTCGATCCGGTTGAGGCGATCAGGAGCTCTTACGAGCGCGGCGTGACGGACGAGTTCGTCGAGCCCATAGTCTGTCTGCGCGAGACGGGCGAGCCCGTGGCGACCGTTCAAGAGGGCGACGCCGTCATCTTCTTTAACTTTCGCCCGGATCGCGCGCGACAGATTACGAACGCGCTGGCCGTGCCGGGCTTTGGCGGCTTCTCCACGCCGCGCAGGCCGAAAGTTGATTTCGTCTGCTTCACTCGCTACGACGACACCTTTCCGCTCAGCATAGCCTTCGGCCCACAGGAGCGCCGCAATGTTCTGGCGGAGGTGTTCGGGCGCGTCGGCGTTCGCAATTATCGCATGGCCGAGACGGAGAAGTACGCGCACGTCACCTACTTCTTCAACGGCGGCGTCGAGCAGGAATACCCTTGCGAGCGTCGCCTGCTCGTGCCGTCGCCCAAGATTTCGACCTACGATCTGGAGCCCGAGATGTCTGCCTTCAAGGTCACGGATAAGGTCTTGCGCGCCATCGAGGATGGCGAGACGGATGTCTTCATCATCAACTTCGCCAACCCGGACATGGTCGGCCACACGGGCAAGCTCAAGGAGACCATAGAGGCTGTGCAGTACGTGGACACCTGCCTCGGCTGGATTACGAAGGGCATCAGGACGGCTCGCGGGCGCTGCCTGATCACAGCCGATCACGGCAACTGCGAACAGATGATCGACCTCGTGACGGGCCAGCCGCACACGGCGCACACGACCAACCCCGTCCCCTTTCACCTGATCGACGAAGCGTCGAAGGGGTTGACCTTGCGTGCGGACAGCGCGCTCGAAGATGTTGCGCCGACCATACTCGGCCTGCTGGGCTTGGAAAAGCCCCCGGAGATGACCGGGCGTGATCTGCGTGAAGCCTGAGGCCGGCTTTCCGCAGAGGAAGAGATGACTCAGACCGCTTGATTCCGTTTGGGAGGGCATGATGAAGAGAGTGTTGGCCCTGGCGCTGCTGCTGACGCTTTTGCCTGCGCTGCCGCTTGCCGGGCAGAAGCCGCAGGACTTTGACGTGATAGTCAAAGGCGGCATGGTATATGACGGCACGGGCCGAGCGCCGCGCCGCGCGGACGTTGGCATACGCGGCGACAAAA
>DASQYE010000438.1:0-2786 GCA_035639355.1 Pyrinomonadaceae bacterium | reverse complement strand
TAAGGATGCGGCTCGTCTCGGATGTGCCGCTCGGCATTCTTTTGTCGGGCGGGGTGGACTCGTCGGCGATCGCCGCGCTGGCCGTGCGCGCCTCCGCCGAGACGGTCAAGACCTTCTCCATCTCGTTCGCCGAATCGTCTTTCGACGAATCGCCGTATGCGCGCGCCGTCGCCTCCTTCCTCGGCACGGATCATCACGAGGAGCGTTTGAGCGTAGACCTGGCGGCCAACCTGGTCAGCGAGATCGGCTCATGGATGGACGAGCCCCTGAGCGATCCGTCGCTCGTGCCGACCTACCTGCTTTCGCGCTTTACCAGGCGGCACGTGACGGTCGCGCTCGGCGGCGACGGCGGCGACGAGCTTTTCGCCGGCTATCCAATGTACTGGGGCCATCGCCTGGCCCAAATCTACGAGCGCGTGCCGCGCTTCGCCAAGCGCGCCCTGATCGAGCCGGCCGTGCGACGCCTGCCCGTAAAGACGAAAAATCTATCCTTCGATTTCAAGGCGCGGCGCTTCATCGCCGGGGACGGCTACGACGCCGTGGCGCGCCATCACATCTGGTTCGGCTCTTTCACGCCCGCCGAGCAAAGCGCGCTGTTGACCACGGAGGCGCGAGCGGCGAGCAGCGGCGACGATATTTACAGCGACGCGCGACGGCTGCTCGAAGACGAATGCGACGCCGATAATACGGTCGAGTGCATGCAGAGCCTGGACACACGGCTCTATCTGGCCGAGGACATTCTGACGAAGGTGGACCGCGCGAGCATGGCCGTCTCGCTGGAAGTCCGCGCGCCGTTTTTAGACCCGCGTGTCGCCGAATACGCGGCATCCCTGCCGGCGGATTACAAGCTGCGCGGGCGTAAATCCAAGTACATCTTGAAGCGCGCCGTCGCTCCGCTCTTGCCGCCCTTCGTCACGCGGCGCGGCAAGAAGGGTTTTGGCATCCCCGTCGCCGAATGGCTCAAGGGTCGCCTTCGCCCTCTGGCGCGCGACCTCCTGTCGCCCGAACGCATACGCAAGGGCGGGCTCTTCAATCCAGACTACGTGCTGCGCTTACAGGAGGAGCACGAGCGCGGGCAGGCGAATCATCGCAAGCTGCTCTGGACGCTTCTCATGTTCGAGCTTTGGTACGAGAGCTTCATAGCGACGGCGCATCGCATAGAGACATCCGTGAGCAGCAGCCAATAGGCCCGTTTGCTCCAAAAATAATCGAGTTGATAGCCAAGCGTGATTCCAAAGCCCCTGCCCCAACGAAAGGCGATCTCCTTGTGCGCGCGCACGAACGGCTTGCCGCGTGGTGTCGGGCGCGTGGCTACGCCGGGCACGATCCCTTCGATGGTCTGAACAGCCGTCTTTTCAAGGCCGCGCCGCTCCTTTCACGCTCGCGTGCGGCCCGCCTCGCCTGGACACAACTCTTCAAGCGCTCGCCCTTGAGCCTGCGCCGCCTGGCGCGCGTGCCCACGGAAAGAAACCCTAAGGGCGTAGCGCTCTTCGCCCTGGCGGCGCTCGCAGACTTTCGCAGGCTGCGTACCCCCTCGACGGAGGCAAGCGCGCGCACTCTTATCGACGATCTACTTTCGGAGAGACTTGAGGGGTGGAGCGGAGCGGCCTGGGGATACAATTTCGACTGGCAGGGGCGCTCATTCTTTGCGCCGCGCGGCACGCCTACGGTCGTGCCGACCGCCTTCGCCGCCCGCGCCCTTCTCGAAGCGGCGCAAGCCTTCGGGGACGATTCATATTTGCGCGAGGCTCGCAGCGCTTGCGAGTTTATCCTGCGCGATCTGAATCGCAGCCATGAAGGCGACGCGTTGGTCTGCTGGAGCTATTCGCCATTAGACCGCACGCGCGTCTTTAATGCGAGCCTGCTGGCGGCCGAAACGCTCGCCACTGTGGGCCGACAGACCGGCGAGCGCGAGTTGCACGAGTGGGCGGTGCGCGGGGCGCGCTACGTCGTAAGACGCCAGCGCGCGGACGGCTCCTGGGCCTACGGCGCGGACGGCCACCAGTCCTGGGCCGACAACTTTCACACGGCCTTCGTCCTGACGAGCCTGGCGCGCATACTACGAAGCGGCGGCGAAGGCGAAGACTGGCGGGACGAGCTGTCGGAGAGTGTCCGACGCGGTTACGAGTTCTGGCGCGATTCGTTCTTTCTTGCTACGGGCTGGCCGAAATACTACCATGACCGGCTTTACCCTGCGGACGCGCATTCGGCTGGCGCTGGCATAGTCGCTCTGACAGAATTGCAATCGATAGATGCGCAGGCGCTTGCGCTCGCGGAAAAGATAGCGCTCTGGGCGATAGTCAATCTACAGGACGCGCGCCGTGGCTGCTTCTATTACCAGCGGCGACGCTTCTACACTGTGCGCACGCCCTACATGCGCTGGTCTCAGGCGTGGATGCTCTACGCTCTGGCGCGACTGTTAGAGGAGGGATGAGGGCGGAGGGATGAGGGATGAATGATTGAATCCAGGCCCACCTGAATCAATCACTCAACCCCTTTCATCCCTCATCCCTTATCCCTCCGCCCTGCTCTTATGCGTATCTGGATTGATCTGGCCAATTCGCCGCATGTGCCTTTCTTTCGCGCGCTCATTCCCGAGTTTACGGAGCGCGGGCACGAGGTAGAGATTACGGCGCGGGATTTCGCGCAGACCGTAGAGATGGCGCGAATGAGCGGTCTACGGCCTACGGTCATAGGCGGCCACGGCGGAGCAGGGCTCGCGGGCAAGGCCGGTAATCTGATCGGGCGCGCGGCCTCGCTCGCCGGGTGGGCGCGCGGGCGCGGGC
>DASQYE010000437.1:0-7513 GCA_035639355.1 Pyrinomonadaceae bacterium | reverse complement strand
CTACTGACCGTCAAACGACACCTGGAGAGCGCGCTCGGTATCTTCAAGGATGTCCTGACGGGCCCGGCCTTTCCCGAAAGCGAGCTGGAGCTGCAACGCAACATGCGCTTGACGGCGATCATGCAGCGCCGCGATAACCCGCAGGACATAGCCGGCGTGGTCTACTCCTCGCTTCTGTACGGGCGCGAGCACCCATACGGCCACCCCATCATAGGCGACGAGGCGTCCGTGCGGGCCGTCTTGAACCGCGACATCAAGGATTTTTACGGAACGCACTATCGCCCGAACAACGCGACGCTGATTGCCGTCGGCGATGTGTACCCGGACGCGCTAGCGGGGCGGCTCGAAGAAGCCTTCGCCCGCTGGGAAAGCGCGGACGTGCCACAGACGAGCATCGACGCGCCGCCGAAAAGCCGCGCGGCGGGCATCTACGTTGTGGACAGGCCCGGCGCGGCGCAGTCCGTCCTGGTCATCGGCCAGGTCGGCCCGCCGCGCGAGACGCCCGACTATTTTCCGCTGCTGTTGATGAACACCATGCTCGGCGGGCAGTTCACTTCGCGTCTAAACTTGAACTTGCGCGAAGACAAGGGCTACACCTACGGCGCGCGCTCCTTCTTCGATTTCCGTCGCGGGCCGGGGCCGTTCGCCGCCAGCGCGAGCGTGCAGACGGCCGTCACGAGCGAAGCGATCGCGGAAATCCTGAAGGAGCTGCGCGGCATACGCGGCGAGATTCCGATCACAGAGGCCGAGCTGGAATTCTCGAAACAGGCGATCATTCGCGGCTTTCCGCGCAGCTTTGAGACGCCCGAACAGGTAGCCAATCGCCTCGCGGACGTAATCCTCTACGATCTGCCGGACGACTACTTCAACCGCTACATCGCCCGTATAAGAAGCGTCACTCGTGAAGATGTCCTGCGCGTCGCCCGTCAATACCTGGACCCGGCGAAGATGGTCGTCCTGGTCGTCGGCGACCGCGCGAGCATAGAGAGCGGCTTGCGCTCCCTCGACGGAGTTGGCCCGGCAATCACCCTGCTCGACACCGACGGAGAGGAGCTGGAAGGATGAAGGATGAAAGAAGAATCGCTCAGCTTGAATAACTACGCTTTCATCCTTGCGGCCTTCATCCTTGCCTTTGCTTAGGTTGAGAGGGCGATGAGCCATTGCGCTGTAAAATATGTGGTCATGATGTAGAGCTGCGCGGACGGGAGCGGCCTCTTGAAGCGATTGAGCGCCAGCACTGAGTCCGAAATGACGAAGAGCAGTGCTCCCATGAATGCCTGCGCGCTTCCCTGCTGCGCCGTCGTCATCCACCTTTCTAACGCCTGCCAAGCCATCAGCATGATGACCAGCATGTAAATAATGACCGGGGCTTTCAATCTTCCAAGGCCGGGCAGCAAGACGCGTAGCATGACAACCCCGTAGACCGCGAAGGGAAGCGCATAAAGTGGGTCGGGAGCGCGAACGCCTTCGAGCGTGAAGGCCGCAATGTAGAAGAGATGGGCCAGCAGAAAACTTGCCAGGCCCGCAATGAAGCGATCGCGCGGCAGCATTAAGAAGATGTCGCCGGCAAGCGAGAAGACGAGCCCGGCGACGATCGCATACCTGTAGAATTCCGAAGCGGGATTTTTCCGCAGCGCCGCGATCAGAATAATAAAGATGATCGTCAGGGGCTTGAAAAGATATACGCTCCGCCGCGAGCCCCGATACTCAGCCCTGAGATGAAAGACGGCCGAGGCGATGACCAGCGCCGATAATATCAGGAGCAGCATATTGGCTTTCGATCAGTGGCGCTCAGGAGGCCGGGGAGAGCGCGTGCCCCGTCCGCTTTTGAATGAGCCGGACGATGAAAGTACGGCTGTTTCAGCAGCCGCCCGAATAGTACCAGGCGATCAGCTCGCCCCTGGGAGTGAAGGCGGGAACCCACCCTCTGGCAATTACCCTGGGCTCATTAAGCCCTCTGCATCTTCCGGGCCCGAGCACCTCTACTCTCAACCAGAGCTTGCCCCCGACACGCTTCGTCCCGGTGATGTTTACATCATACTCGGGGGGAGTGCGCTCGCCTTTCAACCTCAATCGCCTGGACGAGCTTCCCCTTTCGGGCAAGCTCCACAGCCTTTTATCCCAATGTTCGTTCAGGTAGGCCAGCCTCTCTATGAAAAGTCTATCTACAGGAATAAACGCGCCCGCGTCCGTGGGAGAAATCCAGCCTCTGGCGTTACCTTCTTCGAGCCCTATCAAATACCATCCGTCCCTCTTCTTATAAGCCGGAGCGCCTATCTCTTCGGAACTCAGCTTCGTCGAAGCGATCTTTTCAGGATCATCTATTACCGCGATTATTTTGGACTGGGCCGTCGGCGCGGAATAAATTTTGACCGCTCTTTTCGATGTCGGCCTCTCGGAATCCAGTGACATGAACGGGCCGAGCACGGAAGGAATCTCCAGCAGGCCGATCATGTAACGCCGGCGATCCTGTTCTTCTTCCTGCTGTGCTCTGACACTTGCGGCCAACAGCATCGACCCGATCAAACAGACGACCACCCGGATTTTCAGCGCCCTTCGCATCATCGCCTTTCCTTTCGCTCTGGCGTTAGCCTGGACGTGCTCGACGCAACACCTGCGGATTGTAATACTAAAGTCAATCACACGTGGTCGAATCATATCGTAAGGCGCGGCATTTGTGTGCCTGAGATTCGACGGCGGCGCGAACTGTGTGATCGGGCCGGGGCGATGTTAAAATAAGTGTGCGATGAATAATGCGATACATCTGGCGGGGCTCACCCAAGCCGAGCTGGCGGACTTCGTGGGAGAGATGGGCGAGGCGGCTTACAGGGGGCGGCAAATCTTCGCTGCGGCGCACGGCAGGCGTCTGCGCTCGTTCGACGAGATGACGGACTTGCCGAAAGATTTACGCGCTCGGTTGACCGAGCGGGCCAGGCTTTCGACTCTGACGATCGAATCCCGTTATATCTCTGAGGACGGTACGCGCCGATACCTTTTGAAGACGCACGACAACCTGCCCGTGGAGGCGGTCTTTATCCCCGAAGAGCGGCGCGATACGATCTGTTTCTCTTCACAATCGGGCTGTCCGCTGCAATGCGACTTCTGCTTGACGGCGCGCCTGGGGCTGCTGAGAACATTGACGGCGGGCGAGATGGTCGAGCAGATCATCATCGCCTTAAACGACGCTTACGGCGCGGGCGCGCACACGCCGCGCGGGACGAATCTGGTGGCGATGGGCGCGGGCGAGCCGTTCCTGGCCTTCGAGCCGTTGATGAAGGCTCTGAAGATCATGGCTGACCCCTCGGGCCTTCACATCGTGCCCAATCGCGTGACGGTCTCGACCGCCGGGATTGTTCCGCGCATAAGGGAACTGGCGAGCGTAAGGGAGCGCCCGCACCTGGCAATCTCACTGGCCGCTCCGACCGACGAGCTGCGCGACCGCCTGATGCCGATCAACAAAAAGTGGCCGCTCGACGAGCTGCTCTCCGCGTGCAGGGAGTTCGAGAAATCGCTCAGGCCGGGCGAGCGTTTTACCTTCGAGTACGTGATGCTGGACAACGTTAACGACTCGGACGAGCAGGCGCGCCAACTCGCCAATCTGCTCAACCGTCACGGCCTTGAGCGCGCGAAGGTCAACCTGATCCCGCACAACTCGGCCGACCCGCTTCCCTACCACCCGTCGCCGCTGGAAAGGGTCTTAAGCTTTAAGAGCATACTTGAATCGAAGGGCGTTCAAGCCTTCGTGCGCCGTCCGCGCGGGCGCGACATCTACGCCGCTTGCGGGCAGCTGGCCGCGCGTCGCAGCCTTAACCCGCTTCCGCAAATGCTTCATCAGCCGGGGTGACGAAAGACTGTGAAGCCACGCGCAAGCAAGCCCGGACAAACTTCTCCCCAAGTGTCTGCATCTTTTATAATCACGGAAACCGAAGGTGACGTTTCCGTTTTTCACGCGCGGGCATGTACAATCCGCTGAAAAATTCGCGGCTTCTAAATACGGAATAAGTATAGATTCATGATGAGACTTAAAACTTTTACGCGTTGGGCCAGGCTCTCTACTATCGCGGGAGCGCTGCTGCTGCTGATCCCTGTAAATTTCTACGCCGTAGCATCGACGGCTCCTCCTCTCGCCGCCGCCCAGGCCAGCTTAGGGATCAACGGCTTCTTCTCGGCGGATAAAGCGCAGCGAGGACGCACCCTTCAAGCGGCGGTCGTCGTGGACATCCCCGGCGGTTATCACGTCAACGCCAACAAGCCGCTGGGCAAGTATGCCATCCCGACCGTGCTCAAGATAGAAGCGCCGGGCGGCGTGCGCATTAGCCCGATCAGTTACCCGCGCGCGAGCGTGCGCCGCTTCAGCTTCTCGAACGAGCAGCTGGCCGTCTACGAAGGTCGCGCCGTTATGCGCTTCAACATTACCATCCCGGCGAATTTCGATTCGGGCGTGACGGAGCTGCGCGCGCGCTTGAAGTACCAGAGCTGCACGGAGGACACCTGCTTTCAGCCCGTCACGCGCGAGATAACTATGCCGATCGCCGTCGTCGGGGCCGGCGACCCAGTCAAACGCATCAACGGTCAAATCTTCGGCGGCGGCAGCAGGAGAAGAAAGGGATGAGGGTGGATGAATGAGGGCGGAAGTGAGTTGAATAACGAATTCACTTGAGCAGTGATTCGATTACTTCATCCCTCGTCCTTCATCCCTTCCAATGACTGACATCAGGCGGCCGACGCGGCCGTGCAGGCTCTTTTCGCGGCGGTAGGAGAAGAATAGGTCTGTGCGGCACATGGTGCAGAGCGGTGCGACGTGGACTCGTTCCCCAGGGACGCCCGCGTCGATTAACTGGTTGCGATTGGCTCTTTGAAGATCGATGAGCGCGTGGCCCACGCGCGACGGCGTCAAAAGCTCGTCGGCCTCAGTAAAGCGCTCGCGGAAGGCTTCTATGACTTCCTGGCCGACCTCGTAGCAGCATGGGCCGGCCGCCGGGCCTATGCCTGCGCTTACGTCTTCTGCACGGGTTCCGTACTCGCGGCGCATCCGGTCGAGTGCTGCGCCGACGATTCGGGCGAGCGTCCCGCGCCACCCGGCGTGTACGGCGGCGACAGCCCCCCGGCGCGCGTCGCCCAGGATGATGGGCACGCAATCGGCCGTCTTGACGCCCAGGAGCACGCGTGGCGCACTTGTCACGAGCGCGTCGCAATGCACCGTCTCTCCGCGCGCATCGTGGGGCCCGAGCGCGTCCAGGGCATCCGGGACTACGCGCACGTGCGAGCCGTGTACCTGCCAGCCCGCCGCGAGCGTCCACTCTCCGTCGAAGAGGCGCAGGAAGCGACGGCGATTTTCGTAAATGTTTTCGGCGGCGTCGTCATCGAAGCCCGCCAGGTTGAGGGCGTCGTGCGGCATAGGGCTCACGCCTCCGAGCCGCGTCGAAAAGCCGTTAGCGAAGCCCTCTTGTTCCAGTGGCGCGCATACGAGGATGCGCACACCATCTCGCTCGCGCCAGCTGAATCCGGCGCGTGTTAATTCCGCTTCGTCCGCTGTGATTATCTCGATCGGTATAGACATTATCGAAGTGGCCCGCGTGCGCGAAGTACTGCTGCGCACGCCGCGCTTCGCCGAGCGCGTTTATACTGAAGCCGAGCGCGCCTACTGCGAGAGTCGGGGCGCTGTCTCCGCCCAACATTATGCCGCGCGTTTCGCCGCCAAGGAAGCCGCGCTCAAGGCGCTTCAAACGGGCTGGACGGGCGGCGTCGCCTGGCAGGACATAGAGATCGCCTCGCTTGAAACGGGCGCGCCCACCCTCGTTTTCCGGGGCCGCGTGCGCGAGCTTTACGAACAGTCCGGAGCGACCGCCGCACATCTCTCCATCTCACATACGAGCGAGCACGCCATAGCCCAGGTCATACTCGAACGCTGAGCCATTGTACAGGATTTCCTTGCGGCACGAAGCTGACATCCGAAGAGCCCCGCGCGGGGCTCTTTGATTTCGTCTTACACCCGAATGCGATCCGCTATAACCGCTCCTCGGCGAAATACCTTTCAGGGCGAGCCGCCCCTCTCCGTTCTTCTATAAGTCGAGCCGCCCATTTCGTTGACGAGCGTGGAGCGCCCGCGCGCGGTTCTGTCCACGGTGGTGTGCCCGGAGGGGAGCACCGTCGTTGCGATGGAGGTGACGGTGCGTGCTGCAAGCGCCTGTTGACGACTGAGAGCGTTAGCCGCACGCGCCGTCGGCTCCGCATCCATGCCCGTCGCGCTCCTTGGAGGATCATCCGTCTCATCCATCGAGGCGGTGAGCGGAAACTGTTCGGCGTGAGCGTAGCATTCGAGCTGGGGCATGAATGCGTGCGTCAAGGCTATTCGTTCATGCTGCGGGCATTGATCGGTGGCGCGCATTCCTGTTTCGGGGTCTATCTCGACAAATGCGATGCCCGCAGGGCGCTCGAACGCCTCGCCGCCGAGGTCGGGCCTAAGCTCTACGGCTTCACGCACGAACTCGGTCCATGCCGGCAGCGCCGCCTCCGCTCCCGTCAATCCCAACTGCTTATTATCGTCAAAGCCTATCCAGACGGCGCACACCAGGTTTGGCGTATAGCCGACGAACCAACCGTCGCGCGAAGTGCCGGTCTTGCCCGCGATGGCCGTCTTCTTCACGGAGCCGCGAGCGGAACGCGCCGTGCCGTGATCTATCACGTCGGCGAGCATGTCGGTCAACATGTAAGCGGTCGAAGGCTTGACGACCTGCCGCGTTCGCACACTTGCGCCGATAATATCCGCGCCGCTGGAATCCGTGGCGCGCGCTATGACGTTCGGCTCGACACGCTGGCCGCCATTGGCAAAGGCCGTGTAGGCGGCCGCCAGCTCAAGCGGAGTCGCTTCGGTCGTCCCCAGCGCGAGCGCCGGATAAGGCTCCGGCTTGTGAAGGCCGAACCCCGCCGCCAGAGAGGCGACGCGGCTGAGCCCTGCGCTGATGGCGACATCAACCGTGACCACGTTCAGCGAGTGGACGAGCCCCGTCCGCATCGTCACATTACGCATGGAGTACGCGCCGCCGTAATTCGCCGGACGATATTTCGCGCGCCGGTCGTAGATGAATTCGCGCGGCGCATCCTGGTACATGCTCAAGGGCGAGATGCCGCTCTCAAGCGCCGCCGCATAGACGACCGGCTTGAAGACCGAGCCGGGTTGACGGCGCGCGTCCGTCGCGCGGTTCAGCTGCGAATCGGCGTAGTTGCGCCCGCCCACCATCGCCAGCACATTTCCCGTCCTCGGGTCGAGCGCGACGAGCGCGGCCTGCGGCGTCGCGCCCCGCCCCTTGTAAACCTTGTCCAGTCGTTCGAGCTGGCGCTTAATGCTCGCTTCGGCCAACTGCTGCAAGTCTGCGTCAATCGTCGTATAGATGCGCAAAGATCGCTCGTCCCCGTCGTTCGATTCGGCGAGCCTGGATTCGACTATACGGTTGACGTAATCGATAAAGTAGGGCGCGACAGAGCCGTCGCGGTTGTCGGCGGCTGCGACCAC
>DASQYE010000436.1:0-4995 GCA_035639355.1 Pyrinomonadaceae bacterium | reverse complement strand
GTCGAAGGCATCCTCGACGTTGACCTCGAAGGCGACCTTGCCATCCTCGGCATCGCGATGACGACGGAGCGCGCCGTGCGCTCGGTGGAGATTTCCAATGCCGTACCGGAAGAGGGCGAAAAGATTTTCGTCATCGGAAACCCTCTGAGGATGGAGGGGTCAATCGCCGACGGGATTGTCTCGGCCGTGCGCGAAGTGCCGAACCTAGCCAAGATTATCCAGATCACCGCGCCGATCTCGCACGGCAATTCGGGCAGCCCGCTCTTCAACATGAAGGGAGAGGTCATCGGCGTGGTCACGATGGTGGTCACGAACGGTCAGAATATAAACCTGGCGCTCTCCGCGTCGCGCATCAATGCGCTTGAGCCGACAGAGTTGTTGAGCTTTGGAGAGCTGGCCGCCAAGCTTCGCTCAAGCCCGCAATCGGACGCCGCATCGGAGCGCTGGTATTTGAACGGGCTCAATTCTCTGTGGCTCGGCAATTACGAGAGCGCGCTAGGCTATTTCGAGATTGCTGTCAATAAGAACCCCGCGCGGGCCGAAGCATGGATTCAGGTCGGCTATTGCAAAGTCAAACAGGGCAAGAACCGCGACGCGATCCGCGCCTTCCAGCAGGCCATACGCCTGCGCCCCACGTCCGTCGTCGCTTATAACAAGCTCGGCGACGCCTACTTCTACTCGGGCAGCTTCAACGAGGCCATAGAGGCTTACAAGCAGGCCGCGCGCCTCAACCCACGCCAGCCCGAAGCCTACTACAACCTCGGCATAACCTACCTGGAGATAGGCGACCGCGCCTCAGCCATGACACAGAGCCGCCTTCTGGAGCACCTGGACGCAAAGCTTTACGATAAGCTCCTGAGCGAAATCCACAGATAAGAAAAGCAGGTGCTGGATGTCAGATGCCGGATGTTAGAAATTGATTCCAACTAACATCCGGCATCTAGCATCTGCTTTTTTATTCTCCGGCCGGGATTGTGAAGACGTTTTTGTCTATCTGGTCGGGATTGCCTATCACTACGAAGCGTATGTTGCGCATGTAGGTGCGCGCGACGCGCTGCACGTCGGCGGGCGTGACGGCGCGCAGGCGCTCGATCGTGACCAGCGAATTTCTCCAGCCGCCGCCGATTAGCTCATACTGCGCAAGCTCGCCGGCCTGCGCCGCGTTGGTCTCCTGGCCCATGTAATAGCTGGTCAGGTATTGCGAGACGACGCCGGTGATAAGATCGGTCGTGATGGGCTCGTGCTGGAGCCGCCCTATCTCGTCGAGCATCACTCGCACGGCCCTGTTTGCGTCAACGGCCGTCACGTAGATGCCGCCGACGTTGGCTCCCTGGCTGCTCAGGAATGCGCTCGGCGCGTAGGACAGATTGCGCTTGACGCGCACCTCCTCAAAGACTCGGTCGCGCAGCACGCTCGAAGCGATCCGCATCGGGTAGATGTCGGCGGCCGTCAAAGCCGGGGCGGCGAACAGACCCTGGATATAGTTGGTCGGCAAGCCCCGCTTGGTCACTTCGACTGACGGGGTGGCGAATTCCAGCTGCGGCAGCGGCGTCGGGCGATAATCGCCACGTGGCAATCTACCGAAGGTCTGTGCGATGCGCTGGCGCAGCTGCGCCGGGTCCAGGTCGCCTACGACGACCAGCAGCAGCCGCGAGGTCTGCATCATCTGCCGGTGATAACGCCTGAGGTCTTCTGGCCTCAGACGGCTTACAGACTCGACCGTGCCGCGCGGCCGGTTGAAGTAAGGATGACCGGCGTAGGCGACGCGCTCTTGCAAGCGTTGCAGGTAATCGTCGGGGTCGTCCACGTCGTCGCGCAAGGACGCGACAAGGCGGCTCTGGACCAGCTCCACATCCTGGCGCGTGAAGGAGGGCCGCAGCGCGATGTCCGTGAAGAGCGTCCAGGAGCGGTCGAAGTTCTCGCGCGTCGAGCCCAGCGTCAGCGCAGAGTAATCGTAGTTGACGCCCGAGCCTACGACAGTGCCCATGCGCGAAGTCTCCGAGCGCAATCGCTCGCGCGGAAAGTTCTCGCTCGCTTCGGTCGCCACGTCCAGCATGAGGGCTTCTACGCCCGCGTTCTCGGCCGTGATATTGCGAGCGCCGCCGCGCAGGAAAAGCCCTGCGGCCACCGTCAGGCTGCCCGGACGCCGCTTGACGATCACCTTCAGGCCGTTGACATCAAACTCGGAAACGAGCGCGGCCTGCGTCGCCTCTACGTTCTGGATGGAGGTTTGATCGGGCGCGACGGGGCGCGGCGCGCTCGTTCTCTTATCCTGTTCGGGGCTAGTCTGCGCGCTCCTGAAGCCGGACGACGCAGCCCGCCGCGACGGCGCGGCGGCGGCAAACGGCGCGATCGCCGCCATCGACAGTAGGAGGCTCAGCACAGCGCCTAGAAGGCTTTGAGCGAATCTTGAACGCTCGGCATTCGACCCGTTCTCGCCCGCGCGCCTGGTTTCCCTCGCCGCACTCTGTTTTCCGCTCTCCATAACACTTTCGCCTTCCGCTGGTTGCCTTACTACGGCCTGGGCCGCCCGTTTGCTGTTCGCTTCGTTTTTCATACTATTTCTCATTGACCGATCAAATCTTCCGGTTTCAGCTGGGCCGTGGCCTGGGCCTCTTCCGAGATCAGGGCGACGCCGACGTGCGGCTTGCCTTGAATATAGGTCGTGACGTAGCGGCTGATGTCAGCGCGCGTCGTGCGCCGAAGATTTCCCAGGTAGCCGCGAAAGTAGTCTAGCCCGGTCGAGGCCCACCAGAAGCTCAGCGTGTGCGCGTAGTCGCTCAGCTTCTCGCGCGAATAGAGATCGTCGGCTTCGAGGAGCGCCTTGGCGCTCTCAAGCTGCTCGTCCGTGTAATAATCCTTGTCGTTGAAATGAGCGATCTCGTTATAGATGGCTTTGGTGACGGCTCGCGCCTTGTCAGGCGAAGTCTGCGCGACGATCGTGATGGGCCCAACATTGCGCTGCGTCAGGTAGCCTATGCCGACGCCGTTGACGAGTCCCGTATCAACGAGCGCGCGCTGGAAACGCGAGTTGGGCTGCGTCAGGATGAAGGAGAAAACGTCGGCCGCGTAGGTGGCCGCATTATCCTTGCCAATCGACGGCCCATGCCAGCCGATCTCTATGATGACGTTCTGCACGGGCTGCTTGACGATCACGCCGTCGCTTTTCGGGAGCGGCGGGTGCTCTACGGGTGGGTACTTGACGAAGGGGTCTTCCGTGCGCTCCCAGTCGCCGTATAACTCCTGCGCCAGTTTGAAGACATCTTCAGCCTTAACGTCGCCCGTGACGACGAGCGCCGAATTGTTCGGCACGTAGTAGCGCCCCTGTATCAAGCGCATCATGTCGGTCGTCGCGGTCGAGACGGTCTGGCGATTGCCGAGCGGGTTCTTGCGGCTGGGGTATTTGAAGAAGAGGCGGTCGTTTATCTCGCGGCTCAAATAGAAGAAGGGGTTCGACTCGTTGCGGTCAATCTCGCCGATCACGACCTCTCGCTCGCGCTCGAACTCGTTTTTATCGAAGAGCGGCCAGCGCGTCGAGTCGCGCATGTACTGCATCGCCACACGCATGTTCGGGCTCGTCGTCGTGTAGTAATAATTAACCAGCTCCGTCTGCGTCTGACCGTTATAAGCGATGCCCATCTGGCCTATCTGGCGCAGGTACTCTTCGCCGTTGGCGACCGCCCGGTTGGCCTTGAAGAACATGTGCTCGTATAGGTGCGACAACCCGTTCAGCTCGGGCGGCTCCGTGTAGGAGCCGTTCTTGACCGCAAGCTCTATCGTTACGAGCGGCACGGAATGGTCTTCGAGGACGACCACTTCGAGCCCGTTGGCGAGCACGCGAGTGATGACCTGAGACTGCGCCTGTCGCGCCGGAGCGGTCGCCCCCGCCCCCTGTGTGGCGGCACGGGCGGTGCGCTGCAACAACCTTTGCGGCTGCTGCTGCGGCGCGGCGGCCAGCGCCACGGGCGCTAGCTGCGGCGCGACGAGCGATACTATGAGCGCGAAGATATAAAAAGTGCGTTTCACAAGAAGCTCCATTCGTGAAAAGAGATTAACCGATGCTTGTCGCCAGCGTAAAACCAGGGCGCAGAGTTTTGGGGATGGTTTTTGTAAAAATCCACAGCGCTTTCGGTCTCTTGCGTCTTAATTTTACGTAACAAGAGCGCGTGAAGTTTCCCGCGCGCGCCCTTTATCGGAAATTTGGTCGCCGATTTTCGATGTCTCAAACGGCCGTCGAGATGTCAGCCCGCGTAAGATTCGTCCTGTTCGATTTTCGAGAGCACCCAGTCGAATTCGCCCGAAGTGATCTTGCCGCCGCAAAATTCGCAGATGCCCGTCGCGTTGACCTTGAGCGGCGCGCCGCAGTTAGGGCAAGACAAATCCGTGCGTGCGTGCTGCGGCCGAGCCTCGCGGTTGCGTATGAACGTCCAGTACTCGCTCCACCGGCGCAGCTTTTTCTTCGACCCACTGACGACGCGCCCGTTAGCGTCAACCGTGTAGTCGTAGCCCTCGGCCCAGATGCGCAGGGTGATAGAGTTGTAGAAGGCGTCCTCCATGATCTTGACGGGCTGCATGGAAGTGATCTTGCATTGATCGAGCATGTTGCGTAAATGTTGCCGCCGGTACGCCTCTATCCAGTAGCGGTGCATCTGAAAAATATTGTCCGTCTCGTGCGGTCGAGCGCGCTCCCAATCGAGCTTGACCCACGCCGCCTGTAGCTCATCGAAGATCATGCGCGCGCGCGCCTGGAATTCGCCCCAGTTAAACTCCGGATGGGTCTTCTCGAAATAGGCGCGGATGTTTTGAAAGCTCGGCTGGACAACAGAAGGCTTTTCCGTCCCCACTTCCGGAACGTCCGAGGTGAGTGCGGGCCCGCGCGCCTCGCGCCCCAGAAGCGTGATGGCGCGGACGAACCATTGAAACTCGCCGCTCTCGATACGCGCGCCGCAGAAGGCGCAAGCGCCCGCCGTGTCCTTCTGTAAGGCCGCGCCGCAG
>DASQYE010000435.1:0-2787 GCA_035639355.1 Pyrinomonadaceae bacterium | reverse complement strand
TATGGGTCATACCTGCTACTCCCATGGTGTTGATGTTGCTGCTCGTAGCGGCTGCTTCTCTCTTCTCCCACGGTGGACGGAGCGGGGGCGACCCGTACTTTATGGCGGGGATAGGCATCGGGGGGCTCGCCGTATTGGTAGGCTTGGCGATGCTGGTGACTCTGGTGATCTTGCTCGTCAAACACAAAACCAGTTTCGCACAGCCCAGATTGTGGCTCTCAATCGCGCTGACGTGTCTGGACCTGGCTATTCCGATCGGTGTTTTCTCGCTGATACTTTATGTATTGAGCGGAATGGGCCACTAGCCGGGGCGTCTCAACCACGGGCCGCGCCGTCCAATACTTCATTCCAACGGAGTCTTCGATAGCGCCGCGTTCGGAATCAAGATATAAAGTATCGATCTTATTCAGACCGAACCGCTATCGCAGATCGTTTTACGCGAGAGTGCCTCCGTCAAGAAACAGCACGGAGCCGTTCATGTAGGTATTGCGTCTTGAGCCGAGCCACGCGACGACCTCTCCGCACTCGGCGGGCTGACCGAAGCGCGAGAGGGCGCAGGCGTCCAGATAACGTTTCTGATGATGCTCTGGGATCGTAGAGCGCAATCCACCCTCGAAGATACCGGCGGCGATGGCATTGACCAGCACGCCGTAGGGGCCGACCTCATGCGCCAGGCTGCGCGTCAGTCCTTCGAGCGCCCCCTTGCTGGCGGCGTAGTGGACGGGCCCGGCGATAGACCTTGAGCCGGTGATGGAGCTGATATTGACTATGCGCCCGTACTTCTGACGAATCATGCCGCGCACGGCGGCGCGGCACATACGGAATGAGGCGAACAGGTTGAGTTCCATCAGGTCGGCGAAGTCCGCGTCGTCCAGGAGAATGAAGGGCACGGCTTCGCTGAAGGCGGCGTTGTTAACGAGAGTATCGACAGCGCCCCAGGCTTCCTCGACCGCCGCGACGACACGCAATGCTGCCTCGCTCTCGCGCAAGTCTGCCTGGATCATCAGGCAATCTCGCCCGAGGCTGCGCACGATCTCGCGGGTAGCTTCCGCCCCGGCCTCATTCCCGTTCCAGGTGAATGCCACCTTCGCGCCTTCGCGTGCGGCGACCTCGCAGATTCCCCGGCCGAGGCCCCCTGAGCCGCCCGTCACGAGCACGCGCAATCCGTCCATCAGTCCAGCGCCTTCCTGCGTCTCAGGCATTCCACTCGATCTCTCGCTCATCGACACCCCCGCGCAGATTTATGCGGCTCACGGCGAGACCGCATTGCTCGACGGCCCGCATCATCTCCTTCGTAGCTTTGTCCGCGCCCGCCTCGCCTACGAGACAGAGCGCCCCGCCCGTGAAGCCCCAGCAGCGCGCGATCAGCTGCGGGACGAAGCCGGGCGTCAGCTCAAGCACGGCGCTCGGGAGCAGCCTGCCTCCTATACTGGCCCTCTCGTCCGGGAGCAAGGGCTCATCCATTCGCACGACGAGCAGATCAGTAGGAGCTTGCGGGCGATAGCGAAGCGCAAGGGCCGACACCTGCCGCAGCGCGCTATGCATCAGCGGGCCAAGCTCGCCCGGCGTCCGCCAGCCTCGAACCGTGCGAGGGCCAGACTCGCGCGATGCCCCGATGCAGGCGGCCGCGCATGCCCCGCTCATCGCTCGACACGTGACCAGTATATTATCTCCCTGAGCGTAACCTTTAAAGAGCGGTCTGCCATCGGTGGCCGACGGCGAAGCCATTGTCAGTACCGGCACCGCCCCGCCGCCAATACTATTACCACGACGCGCCAGCACGGCCAGAGCAACCGACAGCAGGCTCGAAGCGCCGAGCGTGTGTCCGAAGCGCACGAGCGGCGTAGCGAGCGGCACGGCTTGCGAGACGCCTCGCCGGAGCGCTCTTAATTCCATCCCGTCGCTCTCAAACGGGCCCGTACCTTGCCCTAAAATAAGTTTAAGATCGGAGAGGCGCAGTTCCGACAAAACAGTCGAAAGCCCGTCGTGATCGGCCAGGTCGCTCGCCAGTACGGGCCCATCGAGAAGGTGCGTATCACGGTCGTCGCGTTCGGTTCGGACGAGGTGGAGAGCGACCGCCGCCTCGCCCAGGATAAAACCGCTGCTCGCGCTCTGCCAGGGCATGGGCTCATCCGTAAGCACACGTAAGACCTCGAAATTATCATGGCTCGCACGCGAGAGAATATCTACGGCGAGAACGATCACCTCCTTAGAGTATCCGGCGCGCAGGAGTTGCACGGCCATGTAGAGAGCGTGCGAGCCCGAGTTGCAGGAGCCGCTGAACACGGGCAAGCTTTGCCCTGCCCATGGCGTGCCTGCGAGGAGCGACTTTGAGTCGAACGCGTGCCGCCAGGCTGTGGGCTCGAATCCGTCGGCGGCCCCGTTGCAGGACGCCAACAGAAGCGGCGTCTGCTGCGAGGGCTGCGTGCCGCCGAAACATTCTTCGAGGGCACGGCCGGCGAGCGCTCGCCAGCGGTCTCTCCCTGTGAGTAACGGCTCGATGCCCGTGGCGCTGTGCGAGCTATGACAGGCGGCCCATTTGCCTGCGGGCCAGGGCAACTTTGCGGGCGAGCGGAGCGGCCGAGCGCCACTCGAAATATCTTGGACGCTGCCCTGAGATGTTGCCAGACCGACGGAGGCGATTGCGACGTTCATCCTGAAATCCGGTGTTTTCGGAAAAGTTGAGTCAAGACCGGACAAAATGTTTTCATGAGCTTGAAAAGCGAGAGCGGCGCGCTTCGGAGCAGGCAAGCGCCGCATTCTCCTGAAACTACATTCATATAATCA
>DASQYE010000434.1:0-4035 GCA_035639355.1 Pyrinomonadaceae bacterium | reverse complement strand
ATCAACTCAAACAGATAACGGAATTCACAGCCGGGCGGCGCGCGTCTTCAGTCAGGGGCACAGGTCTGCCCGCAACCCTGCGTGCCCCCGGAGCGACCCCGGCTCGAAAGCTTTTTCGGAGCATCTTAAGAAAGGTGCGATCCTTAGCTGCGCCGTGCGCTTGTTCAAAATGCTCTTTAGAAGTTAGACGATTGGCGCTTGCCGCCCTCGGATGTGCCGTAGAGCGGCGCATATTCTTCACTATTCTCGGCGGCCTTCAAAGCGTGTTTAAGCTCGGCCATGTCGCGCGAGACCGCATCGAATTCGGCCTGGTCGAACGGCTCGTACTCGCCCGCTATCTTTAGCAAGTCATCTATTCTTTGACTCGCCTTGTCCAGCGCCTCGACCGCTAGATCGCCCTTCTCGACCGCCTCGACGATCGCGTCGCGCGCGGCGACGAAATTGGCCTCCTGCTCGCAGATCAGTATCATGTCCGAGCCCGCCTGGATGGCGCGCAGAGAGGCTTCCGCGACCGAGAGTGTTTGAACCACCGCGCCCATCTCCATATCATCCGTAATTACCAGCCCGTCGAACTTCAGGGCCTGGCGCAACAGTCGCATCACGACGTTGCCGCTGATGGTTGCCGGCAACTGGTGCATGCTCTCCGGCGATGGAAGCTCCTGTGTGCGACGGAACCAAGCTTGTAGGAATTCCGACACTTCGGGAAAGGCCGCGTGGCTGACCATAGCCGAGTAGAGACGTTCGCCCGGAGTGTGGAACATTAAGTCCATAAAGGGAACCAGATCGCGCTCGAAAATCTCCTCCCAGGAATGCGTCACGACGGGAAGACGGCGATGCGAATCGACGCTCGATCCGCCGAGCCCCGGAAAATGTTTGCCGCATCCGAGGACGCGCCCGACGGTCGTGCCGTCAACCTTGCGCCCACCCTGTAGACCGTCCAGGTATGCGCCAGCGAGCCTTGAAACGTCCGACGGGTGACGGCCGAAGGTTCTGCCGCGCAGACCGTTTTCCAGATTGTCGCCCGAGAGGTCGAGTACCGGCGCGAAGTTCATATTAAAGCCGAGCAGGCGAAGCAAGCGTGCCGTCAATTCACCGAACTTGCGCGCGAGATCGGTTTGACCCGCGTCGCGCACAGCCTTGGCCGATGGGCTGGGCTCGCAGATCGTGCGGAAGCGATCGACGAGGCCGCCCTCCTGGTCAACGCCGAGCAAGACAGGATGCTCCACGGCGTCGCGTATCTGCACGTTGAGGTGCGCCACCTGCTCCGCCGTCTCTATATTGCGTCCGAAAAGGACGACGCCGCCCGGCTGCACTTCGCCGAGCAACTTGCGCTGGCGACGGTCAAGGCGCGTGCCGGGAAGACCTATGAACAGAAGCCGCCCGGCCTTTTGCTTGATTGAAAGTGATTCCCCAGGACGGGTGCGATTCACAGCCTGTGACATAAATAACCTTCCATTTTCACCTCAACAAACGCTCGCCGCATCCAGGCGCGCCCGCCGCCGCCGCCCGCCTTGCGCACGTAGCCTGATAAGGGACGGGCGCTCAGGCGCGAGCAAAACACTATCAGGGGAAGGGAGAGTCAGCGCGCTGTATGCCGCACCAGTTGAGAGTAGCGGGTCAGAGCCCCTTTGGCAAGAATCAGAGCGGTTTTATAGCGGGCTGGCTTCGGGCTGCGGCGCGGCCGGCAATGGATGGCCCGCAACGAGATGAATTTCGGCTCGAATATTCGGCGCGCGGCTTGAATAACGTACACACACAGAGAGAGTGAGGGCGAGGGAAAGTGTTATCGCAGGGCGCATGGAGAGAAGGGCTAGAGCAAAGGCTGTGCGTCTCGCTCGACTGTGTGTCTCTCTCGCCTCTGCGAACGCGCGCCGAAGCAGTTCGCTTCTCGCTCGGCCGACGCGCCCCGGACGTGTCGCCCGTTGGGGCGATGCGTGAATCAATCAACCGCATCGCCCCGAACCCGAGCCTTAATCTTCCTTATGCTGCGTCAGGCTGAACAAGTTTCCGGAATTGTCTTTAAAGAGGGCTTCTATCCCGTAGGGCCTCTCGGTGGGAGACGACATGAATTCTACCCCGGCGCTCTTCAGCTGCTCGTACGTCGCCCGGCAATCCGACGTATTGAATACGCCCGTGCCGAGCGCGCCCTTCTTAACCAGCGCCCTGATCTGGTCGGCCGTCTCCTGGTCGTACATAAAGCCTGCTTTGGGCTCCATCAACGCGATCTCGAAATCGGGCTGGGTCTTAGGCCCGACCGTCAGCCAGCGAAAGCCGCCATCCATAGTGGCGTCCGTACGCACCTCAAATCCCAGCTTGTCCCTGTAGAATTCCAGCGCCTCCTGCTGGTCAATGACGTAGACGGTGGCGTGCGACATTTTCTGAATCATATTTTTCTCTCCTCGTTCCCGGATTACGACAGAGCATAATCAACTGATACTGAATATGGCTTCTCGAAAATTGCGAATCTGAAAGTTTTTCTCATCTACGCCCGGTAAAATCCAGGGCCTCCTTTCGTGCTCTAGCGTCCCGGCTTTTTATTGACATCCGCAAACCGCTGAGGATAATTTATCTTGAGCCCAAATTCTTACCGCTGACGAGCATTCGATCTCTTCAGCCTCACTATCAGTGAGGCTGGAAGCGATAGAGCTGTGAAGCCTTTTATCAAAACCTTTTTTTCGCCGCGTTTGTTCGACCGCGTCCGTTGCGGTCGGCCACGTCGAAGAAATTAGCAGGCAAACACTTTCATGCTGGGTATAACAAAACCGAAAGCTCGGCCGGTTTTCACGGGGCTATTAATCGCCGCGATCATGCGCATGTTTTGGCTCTGGCTCATCGGCAAGAAGGTCGCTGACCCAATAGGCTTGATTGCGATCGGTATAGCCGTGGTCGCCCTTCTCTATCTAAGCCTTTTCCATCCAAGTGATGATGCGTAAGCAACCTGTAAATAGGATCGATTTATGAAAACGTCAATCACCACAATTCTTCTCCCGTTGCTCTTCGTCGCGTGCTCCGTATCAACCGCCGCGCAGAGGCCACAGGAGCAGAGGCGGGAGAGACAGACAGCGCGCCGCGATAGAACGGCTCGAAGCGATCAAAATCTGACGACCTTATCCGAACCTCTTACCGACCTGGAGGAGCTTGATACCAAGACCGGCGCTGTCATCGTCAAGAACTACACGGTCGTCGGAGCGGTCTCAGGCTTCGGGGGAACCGCCACCGTAACGGGCTATGAGTTTGTTGATACCCAATCCGGGCGCAAGGGCTACGGCATCGGCGTTGAGCTGGAAGAAAGCGAGCGGTCTCAAAGGGCGGACTTGGAGAGGCTATACGTGGATTACGACGAGATGGACTCCCTGATTAAAAGCGTGGATTACATCATCAGGATCGAGAAGAGCGCGACGATGGATAACTTCGAGGCTCAGTACAAGACCAGGTCTGAGCTAACGGTTACGACTTTCAACAGGACTACCGGCGCTCTTCGTGCGGCTATTTCAAGCGGTCTTAACGGGAGAATCAGGATCGGTATGACGTTAGGGAACCTGGCCGATTTTCGCAAGCTCGTCATTGACGCGAAGACGGTACTGGACAAGATAAAATGATCGGATCAAGGCATATTAATCGAAGTATGAGCCGGAGGATTTCGCCGCGCGGGAATTGACGAAGGGTTCACAAAGGGGCGCGAGTCTCTATTCCGTACATGATGAGGAAACAGAAGGGGACGCGGGCGTGAGGCTGTTGTCTCTGGACGAAGACCCTGGCGCGGTAGGCTATGGGAGGGTGGCCCACGTATTTATGAAAGAGGCTGCTGAAGGAGCCCAGGCTTTGAAAGCCGACCTCGAAGCAGACATCCGTCACGGTCAGGCGGCTCGAACGAAGCAACTCCTTGGCGCGCTCGATCCGCCTTAGGGTTAAGTATTGATGCGGCGTCTGTTGAAAAGCCTGCCTGAATAAGCGTATGAAGTGGTAGCGCGAGAAACATGCCTGGCGCGCAATCTGGTCCAGGTCGAGCGGCAGCTCGTAACAGTCGTCTATGAA
>DASQYE010000433.1:0-8396 GCA_035639355.1 Pyrinomonadaceae bacterium | reverse complement strand
CAAGCGCGTCATCACCTCGCGCAGCGGGCACGAGTTTATTTTCGACGATAACGACCAGAAGGGTATGGTGGTCATTCACACCAAGAAGAACCACATCATCACGCTCGACGACACGTCCGGCGGCGAGAAGATCAGCATCGTCGATAAGAGCGGCAGCAACAGCGTCGAGATCGATTCCAACCAGAATTCGATTGCTATCAAAAGCGGGCTCAAGCTCACCATAGAGTCGCAGGTAATAGAGATCAAGGCGGGCGGGACAATGAAGATCGAGGCCGGCGCGACGCTGACACTCAAGGGCGCGGTCGTAATGATTAACTGAACGGGCTAGGGGACGACGACAACAAGCGGGAGAGGGGCGAGGGTGACAAGGGAGAGTAAAGACCCTGAAAGAGCGCGGAGGTGAGATATGCCGATGGCAGCCAGGTTGGGTGATTTAACGAGTCATGGGACGCCGCTGACGCCGGGCGTCGGTAGCGTGAATGTGCTGATCGGCGGCAAGCCGGCCTGGAGGGCGACGGCCGATACTCACGTCTGCCCGCTGGTGACGGGCGTGGTGCCGCATGTCGGCGGGGTGGTCGTCATGGGCAGTACGACGGTGCTCATTAACAACCTTCCGGCTGCTCGCCAGGGCGATCAGATTGTAGAGGCCGGGCCGCCGAACTCGATCGCCATGGGCGAGCCGACGGTATTGATCGGGGGATAAGGGCGAGACGAGAGTCAAAAGGTGCAGGCCATGTCAAGAGACTTTCTCGGCAAGGGGTGGAAATTTCCCGTCCAGGTGGACGCCTCCGGCAGGATTATGCTCTCGGAATTTGAAGAGGACATACGCGAGGCCATACGCATTATCCTGCTGACCGCCAAAGGAGAGCGGGTGATGCGTCCAGAATTCGGGACGGGGTTGCACAACTTTGTCTTCGAGACCATGAGCGTGACCAACATCGGCACCATCCAGGCGGCTATCCAGAACGCTCTGATTGAGTGGGAGCCGCGCATAGAACTGTTGTCGGTGAGCGTCGAGGCGGATCAGGGCGAGGTCGGCAAATTGCTCATCAACATCGACTACGAGGTGCGGGCGACTAACACGCAGTTCAACCTGGTATTCCCGTTTTATATCAGCCGCGCGTAGAGGCGCTCCGAAACAGATGCAGCTCGCGAAACCGAAAATCGATAAACGAACTTTCAAGGACTTGCTCAAGCAGTCGCAGGCGCTCGCGCCGTTCTATACGCCGGAGTGGGTGACGGGCCAGCAGGGTGAGCCGGGCCAGGCGTTGTTGAATATCTATCTGCACATTCAGGAGCAGGTCTTGAGCCGGCTCAACCGCGTGCCCGACAAGAATTTCGTAGTCTTCCTGGACATGATGGGGATCAAGCTGCTGCCGGCCCAATCCGCCCAGGCGAGGGTGACGTTCACGCTCGCCACAGGCACAACCGAGCACGTGCTCGTCCCCAGAGGGACGCTGCTGTCCGGGGAGGCGGCAGACCGCAGCGGCCAGGTGATCTTCCAGACGCAGAAAGACCAACTCATCACCCCTGCAAACCTGCAAAGAGTTTTCAGTTACGACGTGCCGCAAGACAGCATCTACGAACACACGCAGGACGACGAAGAGCCGGAACCTTTCATCGTTTTGAGCGGCAAGAACAGGCAGGAGCACAGCCTTTACCTGGGCCATGCCGATTTGTTCAACCAGAAGAAGCCGACGGAGATAGATGTCGATCTTCTTCTGGCCGAGACGGCCAGCGACGGCAGCGACCTTGATCTGGTATGGGAATACTTTGACGGCAACCGCTGGGCCGAAATCACCCGCTTCGACCGCGATGCGGAAGGCGCTTTTGACGATAACGACGACACCAGGCTGTTTACGAAGAGCGGGGTCATGACGCTCATCAAAGGGCAAACGGGGGAGATTGCCGAAACGGAAGTGGGGGGCATTAAAAACCGCTGGATTCGATGCCGGCTCGTCAAAAATCTTCCGGGGGACAAGCCCGTTCGGCTTCCGTCCATCAATACGATCCGGGTCAGCGTCAACCCGACCGAGCCCTTCGCGCCCGATCTGGCGTTCAATAATGACATCCCGCTGAACCTCGCGGAACTCCGTGTAAAGATGCTGGCGAAGGGCACGGCCTTTAGCTTCACCGAGAAATCGCCTCCTGAGGCGGCCAAGCGGACGATAATTAAAATACAGGGCCACGCAGGGGCGCTGACTAAGGGCGATTTTCTCACGCTCTATAACAGGCTGGACGATGTCGAGATTCGAGAGGTCGTTTCAATCGCCCAGGGCGAAGTCACCCTGAAGCAAGACCTGCGCTTCGATTACGAACCAAGCGCCGAAGTGACTCTGTACACTGCCCTCAGACCTGAGACGAACCTGGGGCCGGAAGAGACGGACGTGAAGGTGGAGTCTCTCGAAGACTTGAAAGTACATGAAGGCAGCAGAGCGACGCTCTTCCACCGCGAGAAAAGAGAGAGCGCGGAGATCGCCACCGTCACAACGGACGCAACCACTACACCGCCGACGAACACTTTAACGCTGAAGAGGACGGGCGCGGCCTCAAAACCGTTTTATCTCGAAGGCGATTTCATCGAGATCACTCCGAAGATCAATCCGTTCGGAAAGCTCCCGGTGATATTCGATACCTTTTACGTCGCCAGCGACGAAGCATTCTCAAAAAAAGGCGCGCAAATCACACTCAAGCTCGATGCCGAGTGGAAAGATTTCCCGCCCCCGCCGCCCGGCCCCAATGACCCCACGCCTCCCCCCTATCCCGACCCGGTTTTATCGTGGGAATACTGGAACGGTAAGAGCTGGCGCGGCGTCCGTGTGATCGACACGACGGACAGGTTTAAAAGAAGCGGGCGGGTGATTTTTAAATGCCCGGATGACATTGAAAAGGTCGAAGTCAACGGGGAGGAAAAGTTCTGGATCAGGGTGCGAATCATCGACGGCGATTATGGTAAAGAGCTGGTGCTCAACCCTAAGGGCGGCACCCAGGTCGATATTACGGCGGGCAAAGTCCACTTCCCCATCGTCAGTAATCTACTGATCGACTACGAAAACGTCGGCGAGCAACCGCAGAAATGCCTGACGCTCAATAACCTGAACTTGGAAGACTGCACCGCAGAGTCGGTCGATCCCAACAGGAAGTTCGCGCCGTTTACGGCCATGCCGGAACAGTTCTCCGGCCTCGCGCTCGGATTCGACAAAGCCCTGAAGGGCGGCCCCTTGAGCATCCTCTTCAACGTCAAAGAACAATTCCTCGGACAGGACGAGCGCGTGAAGGTGCTGTGGTTCTACTGGAACGGCAGCGCGTGGGCCCCCATCAACGTCCTCGACGAGACGGAGAGCCTGACCAGGATCGGGTTGTTGGAATTTCTCGTCGGCAGGGATTTCGCCAGCCGCAGGTTGTTCGGCCAGGAACTGTTCTGGCTAAAGGGGAGTTTCGTTGAGGGCCGGCACCCCGAACCGCCGCAGATCAAGAGTCTCCATCCCAACACGACTTACGCGCTTCAGGCCGACGTTGCTAACAACGAGCTGGCGGGTTCTAGTGACGGTACTGACAATCAGAAGTTCACGCTACAGCACCCGCTCGTCATCTCGCAGCAGGTCATCGTGAGAGAACTGATCCTGCCGACCGAAGAGGAACAGGAGATTATCCGCACAGAGGAAGGCCTGGACGCGATAAACGTCAGGACGAACGAGCTGGGCGAGACGATAGAGATATTGGTGAGGTGGCACGCGGTAGACGATTTTGACGATTCCGGCCCCCAGAGCCGCCATTACACAATCGACGAGCGCCTGGGAATGATCCGGTTCGGTGACGGCAAGCGCGGCATGATACCGCCGGTCGGCGCCGACAACATTATCGTTAATTACACGTTCGGCGGCGGCAAGAAAGGCAACGTTCCTGTCAACGCGATCTCGGGCCTCAAAAGCGCCGTGCCGTTCGTCAACGCCGTGACGAATCATCTTGTCGCCGACGGCGGCTCCGAGACTGAAACGATGGAGGACGTGCTCAGGCGCGGCCCGCTGCTGCTGAAAAACCGCAACCGTGCCGTGACGCCGGAAGATTTTGAAGCGCTCGCCAGGGGGGCCTCGCGTAAGGTCGCGCGGGCCAAGTGCCTGCCCAATACGGACGAAGACAGGAATATAGTGCCGGGTTGGGTGACGGTGATGATTGTGCCGGACAGCGACGAGGCAAAGCCACAGCCCTCTCAACAGTTGATTAAGGTAGTCAGGGAAGGATTGGAACTGTATTCCGCCAACGTCGTCTCGTCGCCTGGGCACATTCATGTTACCGGGCCGGACTACACCGAAGTGATCGTCGAAGCTACTGTCGTCCCGGCGAGCCTGGAAAAGGCGGCGGCGGTCGAGACATCGCTCAGGGCGAAGCTCGACCGATACATACACCCCCTGACGGGCGGGCCGGACGGAACCGGGTGGGAATTCGGGCGCGACATCTGTCTTTCCGAAATCATCGCCCTCGCCGAGGGCGTCGAAGATGTTGACCACGTTGAAAAGATAGTCCTGCGGGCGAACGGCAGAGCTTTTGAAGGCGATCTACCGCTCGACAAGTACGCGCTGCCGGTTTCGGGCGAGCACAGGATAAGTCTCGTCCTGGATGGCGCGCAGAGTATTTCCGATCCCTGCCGGGCTTCAAAGACGGATTGTGCCGCGAGGCAGGAGTTCGAGTTAGTCGAGTGCACACAGCCCGGCGGCGCTAAGTCCGAGCAGATGAGTGAAGAGGTCAAATAGAGGAACGTCGTCGTATGCCGCTACCGAGACCAAATCTGGACGATAAGACTTTCAATGAGCTCTTTGAAGAGTCTAGGGCGCTGATCCCGCGCTACGCCCGCGAGTGGACTGACCATAACCTCAGCGACCCAGGCATCACCTTAGTCGATCTGTTCGCCTGGCTCGCAGAGATGCAGATTTATTATCTAGACCGCGTCACCGACAAGAACTTCTTAAAATTTCTAAAGCTGCTTGGCGAGTCGCCCGCGCCTGCAAGCCCTGCCACTGCCTTCCTGACGTTTGAACTCTCGGAGCCGAAAGCGCTCCCCGTTACTGTTCCAAAGGGGTCGCAGGTCGCCGCGACCGATCCCATAAGCGCTGAGCGAACTGTTTTTGAAACCGGCGAAGACGTGCTGGTGCATTCCAGCACGCTCCAACGAATACTGACGCGCGCCAACGGCCACTGGGTCGATAACACCACATCCAACGGATTGATAGGCGTCTCTTATTTCGCTTTCGGCGAGGAGCCTGACCACGGCGACAAACTGTATCTAGGCTTTGACGCGCGGCGCGCCTTCCCTACGGGCCAGATCAGGTTGATCGTTAACGTTTACGAGGCAGACCTGCCGGCGGCCGGCGGGAGCGCGGGCTCTAACCCGGCGGCTGATCCCGTACCGTCGGCGGAACTGGAGTGGCAGTATTGGGCCGCCCGTAATGCCTGGAGGCAATTGAAGGTGAATGACGATACCGCCGCTTTGACCAGGAATGGGAGCCTGGGCTTCGACGGCCCCGGCGACATCGCGGCGGCCGGCATCCGGGATATTGAAAAGCACGCTCGCTCCGTTGCCACCGAAGACCTGTACTGGTTGCGGGCTACGGTCAAAACGCCTGGCTATGAAATCCCGCCCCGCCTCGATACGGTCGTAGTCAATACGGTCTCGGCCACGCACGGGAAGACGATACAGGATGAGCACTCGTCGGCTAACGGATTGCCCTTCCAAAAGATCAAGCTCAGGAACAGGCCCGTATTACACAGGACGGTCGAGCTGAGGGTTAAGGAAGGAGACGAAAGAAAGCACGGGGACGAAGAAGAGAAATGGCACGAGTGGATAGAGGTCTATGACTTCGACGCTTCGGGGCCCGAAGACCGGCACTTCACCGTCAATCTGAAAGACGGCCTTCTCAAGTTTGGCGACGGCGTTCACGGGCGCATCCCTCCCGCCGTCGAAGACAATAAAGGAAATATCCACGTCGTTAAGTACCGCGTCGGCGGCGGTGAAAAGGGCAACGTCAAAGCGGGCATGATTGTAGAAATACTCGCGCCGGGATTGAAGGATAAGGTGAAGGTCAAAAACCCCAGACCATCCGCCAGCGGCAGCGAGGCCGAACCGCTGAGCGAAGCCAAAAGTCGTGCCCGCAGGAATCTCAAAGAGATTACCAGAGGCATAACGACGGCTGACTTTGAGACTCTCACGGCGAAGACTCCGGGAATCCGCGTCGCTAGGGTGAAAGTGCTGACGCAATACCACCCGAAGTTTCCGGCGATACAGATGCCGGGGGCTGTAACGGTGGTTGTCGTGCCCGAAACACTGCCCGGTGTGCAGCGCAGGTTGCCCAAGCCAAGCAATGGCTTTTTAAAGACCATCTACAAACATTTGAAATCGAGGTCAATCATTTCGACAAACCTGTCCGTCATCGGCCCGGAGTTCATCGAGGTGAAAGTCGGAGCGGTAGTCAGGGTCGATCCGAGGATGAGCGCCGAAACGGTTCGGAAGCGGGTCGTCGATGCGCTGCGAGAGTTTCTAAACCCGTTGACCGGCGGACACGACGGCGCGGGCTGGCCTTTCGGGCGGCCGGTTTACAAGTCGGAAATCTACCAGCTCATCGAAGGCATCGCGGGTGTGGTTTGCGTCGAGCAGATTTCGCTCTTCGGCAAGAGTTGTGATAGCGCGCAGCGCGACCGGATCACGCTGCGTAAAATCGGACTGGTCTACTCTGGCGAGCATGAGATTGCCGTTTGCTGACAAAGAGGTCATGGATGAGGTGTACGACGCCGGAAGAATTTAATTATTTTACGATCAACACGCGCGACAAGTGGCGTGAGGGTTGGGTTGACTCGGTCTTCATCGACCGTGAGGGCCATCTTTCACTCACGCCCTTTGTGAACATCGGCCGGTCGGGCGAGCCGGGCCATGCGACGGGCCTCGCCCTAGACGACAAGGGCGACCTGTTTATCATCGATGCGGAGGATTGCCAGATATACAGATTCGCGACCGAAAGCGGGACTCTGAAACGACTGGAATGTTTTGAGAGCCGTGGCGGCGAAGGGCGAAGGCTCGCCTGCCAGGGCGACATCAGGCGGCCGTGGCGGGCCAGGGGGCTATTCGGCTGCGGCGTCGAGCACGGTGAATTTAGATTCGAAAGAGGGAAGGAAGCTTCCGGCGGTCTGGCCTTCGGCAAGGAGACGCTCTATGTGGCCGACCCGTTCAATCACCGCGTGCAGGGTTTTTACCTTCCGCAGTTTCAACTCCGCCTTGTGCTGGGCAAACAAGGTCATTGCGGCCCTGTGAGCGGCACCGGTAAGGGGGAGTTCGATCAGCCGAAAGACATCGTTACCGACAGCAAGGAAAATCTATACGTTCTCGACTACGGGAACAAGCGGATACAAAAGTTCAACAGGTTCGGCAAGTTCCTGCGCTTTATAGGGACGGGCGGGAAGCACGCTCTGCAAAAGCCCGAAAGCATCGCCATAGATAAAAAAGATTTTATTTATGTCATCGATTCCGGTACGGCAACCGTCGAGAGGTTTGATTCCGACGGCGAATGGCAAAACACCCCGGTTGAGTGGCCCGCCGACATCCCGGAACAGTTTCGATCCGTCAAGCCGCCGACGCAGCCTTCGGCCGTCGCCGTCGATGAAGACGGGATCATCTACGTGGGCGAAAGAGGCGAAGGCGACGATTTAAGCATTCACCTGTTCGACCAAAAGCAAAGGGTTGACCCGGCCAGCAAATACCTCAAATACCTGGGCAGCTTCGGCCAATATTCGGGCGGGTGCTTCAAGCTCATCCTGGACGGGGAAGACCGCCTTTACGCCAGTTGCGGCCCAGAGGGCGAGGTGTTGCTCTTCGCAGGCGGAGGGCAGTTCGAGGAAAAGGGGGCCTACTATTCCAAGGTTTTTGACAGCACCATCGAAGCGTGCGAATGGCATCGCCTCGCCCTGGACATTGAGCCTGCGGAGAAATCCACGCTCGAACTATTTTTCCGCGTTTCCGACGACCCCTTCGACCGTTGTGAAAAAGAGGGGAACCTGCTGCGGTGGCGACCATTGTTCAGCACCCCTCACGGTTCCGTCGCCGTGGAGGACGCTCTCTTCCCAAAGGCCGTCGGTCGTTACCTGCAATTGATGTTCGTCTTTACCGGCGACGGGTTACACACGCACAAGGTGAGGCAGGCTCAGATCTATTTCCAGCGCCTCTCCTATCTGCGTTATTTGCCGGCGACCTATCAGGAGGATGAGGGAGGGAGGGATTTTCTCGAGCGGTTTCTTTCGATCTTTGAATCGGTCTCATTCGAGATCGAGCAGGAGATCGCCGGGGTGGCGAAGTACTTTGACCCGGAGGCGGTAAATGGCGAGTTCCTGGATTGGCTCGGCACCTGGCTTGC
>DASQYE010000432.1:0-5279 GCA_035639355.1 Pyrinomonadaceae bacterium | reverse complement strand
ACAGCGATTACATCACGCAGCTCGCGGAGTTCGTGGATTCGCGCATGCGCGAGATCTCCTCCGGCACGCTCACCGTCGATTCCCTGAAGGTCGCCATCCTCGCCGCCCTGCACATCGCCGACGAGCTGCATCGCTTGAAGCGCCTGCACGAGCAGGCCGATTCGCAGCTCGCCTCGCGCAGCACAGAGTGCGCGGAGATGCTCGACCGCCTGCTCAAGGTGCGCACCACGGTCGAGCAGCAGCAGAGCAGCAACTCCGGCAATATCGCCTTCACATAAACAGCAGATATCAGATGCCGGATGGCAGTAAATTTTTTTCTAATATCTGAAATCTAAAATCTGACATCCGCTCTACATCTGTGTTAGTATTCTCCCTGGCAGAGGGAAATGATTCTGCGGGGTTCGTCACCGAGTTACGATGATTGAGCCAACGCCGATAAAAAGGGAGACCAAGGCCGCCTTATGGGCCGGTGCATTCCTTCATCGTTAAGGAACTGCCAGAGGCTGCGGCTTCAAAAGGGTCACCCACCTGTCTAGTGCAGGTTCAATTTCGGCTGCGGAACGGCCGCTGCGGATGTCCCTCTCGCCATTTAATCTCAGTGACAAGTGAAGAGCGACGAGTGACAAGAGAAGCTGGGACGACCCCTCTCTTGTCAGTTGCCGCAACTCACTTGTCACTTTCGTTTTGGCGCACAGTAGTTGACGGAAAGTAGAATTCGGGGAAGATGAAAGTCTTAATGATAGGCGATGTGGTGGCGCGGCCCGGCAGGCTGGCCGTGCTCGAACGCATACAGGACTTGCGCGAGCAGCACGGCATTGACCTGGCCGTGATGAACGCGGAGAACGTGGCGGGCGGCTTCTCCATCACGCCCTCGCTCGCCGACCAGCTCTTCGACGCCGGAATAGATGTCATGACCTCAGGCAACCACATCTTCGATAAGCGCGAGGTGATACCCTACATTGAACGGCAGCCGCGACTGCTGCGCCCGGCGAACTACCCGCCCGGCACGCCCGGCAGCGGCATGTGGACGGGCGAAGTGCGCGGCACGCCGGTCGCCGTCCTCAACCTGATCGGGCGCGTCTTCATGCAGCCCGCTGATGATCCGTTCCGCATCGCGGATGCGCTCGTCGGCTCGCTCCCTTCGGAGACGAAAGTCCGCCTGGTGGATATGCACGGCGAAGCGACTTCGGAGAAGAGCGCGATTGCGTGGCATCTGGACGGGCGCGTCTCGGCGGTCGTAGGGACTCACACGCATGTGCAGACGGCGGACGAGCGACTTCTGCCTGGGGGCACAGCCTACCTGACGGACATCGGCATGACGGGAAGCTACGCGGGCGTCATAGGCATGAAGCACGAGGATGTCATCGCGCGCTTCACCACAGCCGTACACCGTCGCGCCGAGCACGCCTCGGGCGAGGTTCGCATCTGCGCCGCCGTCATTGATGTGGACGAAACGACTGGCCGCGCGCGCGAAATCTCTCGCCTCTCGCTGCCTCACGAGCAGTGATGAGAATAAACTAACAAAGAGTGAGCATAAACCTCTAATGAGCTAAGAGCCCGTAAGCACAGCGCTGAGCTAAAGGGGGCATCGTATTACTTTGCACGTTTACCATCCAGATATATAAATCGACCTCCATCTACCTAATGGGCGAATCCTCGAATCAAAAACACTTATTCCGTCAATGGAATTTCTTGACACCCCAGCCATCCTGCAATTATTCTTCCTGTGATTCAGTTGTTACGCAAGAGACTCACGACTCGGAATCTTGCTCTCATTTGTCCTCGGAAAAAAAATCGGCATAAACAGATAGATTATGGAAATTCCCCGCAAGGGCATGTTTTCCTCATCTACTCAAATCATAAAGAGGTTACTCATGCAAAGAAATAAAATATTACCTTTGTTTTGGGCAATGGCTGCTTTAGCAACGGTGATGTTAGTAGTTATATCAGGCTCAAGTCGAAGCAATTCGACAACTGACGGACAGCAACAAGGAAATAAAAACAGGATACGCAAACAGCGAGAACCTATCGGAGGCGAAGTTATCAACCAGGCTCCCGAACCCTTCAACGACAAAGAAAAAGCTTTGAGACAGGCTAAAAACCGCCGCTACGACAAAATCAGGCAGGGAAAAACCCCGCTCACGGAGTTAGCCGACAATGTAGGTGGAGTCGGCATACAGGGCGAAGCACCCCGTTCGCCATTACCCGTGGCCGAAAGCGACGCTGTTGTAATCGGCACGATTACCAACACTCAACCTTATCTTAGTGAAAACAAGACCAGCATTTACAGTGAATTCACAGTCTTTGTCGAGGAGGTATTTAAGAGTGCGGGCCAAGCGGCGATTAAACCTGGCGAATCACTGATTGTGGATCAACCAGGTGGGGCGTTACGCCTCACAAACGGTCGCGTGTTGAGGTTTCAAGTCGCTGCATTGGGGCGGCTGCCACATGCATGTAAGCGGTATGTGCTCTTCCTCCAACGCGCAAACGGGGAGCAAGATTTGTCAATTATAAAGGGATACGAATTGGATAACGGAATTGTGTCCCCGTTACTTTTGGGAGGGTCTTATGACGGGATGGCCGAGGCGGAGTTTTTAAACATGGTTCGGGCCATAGTTGATAATGCTCCGATGATCCCTGCCGAGAAGGAAGGGATGCAAAGGTGAGAACATTTTCATATCAATCCCCCTTCTCAGTTCAAAGTTTAATAACTACCGTTTTGTGCCTGCTGATTATTATCACTATTCAGGCGCAAACTACCTGCCCTAATGTTGCATACACAGGTCAATCCTGGCCGCAGGGCGCAAGAGTTTACGTATTAATGTCATCAAGTTTAGATGCTACTGAAAAAGGGTGCGTCAAAAATGCGCTTACCAAGTGGCAGAATGCCAATGGAGTAACAAACAATAACTCTGGTGTAGTATTCGACTACACTACGCCACCGGCGGATGCTCACACTCTGGCCTTCTATCAAGCAAACCCTATTATTTCCGGTGCGAGAGCGGAATATGACGCATATTATGACACTTCAGGTTCATACGTGAGAGATGCTGTTATAACACTCAGTCCGGGTATAACCCTCTGCGAAGCCATGACTCGCGCAACGTCGCATGAACTTGGACACCTGTTTGGACTTGACCATTGTGAGGCGGCTTGTTATACGACGGCCAGTGTGATGTCAGACTTTAATCCAGCGAACGGGTTCAATGATATTTCAACAGGAAGCTTGGGGCCGACTCAGTGCGACAATAACGATATAAAAGGGGTGTATTATCCACCGGAAATGTCGGAAGGCGGTTGCATGGTCGGAGCGAGGGAGGAATGCCTTTCGCGTGGCGCCGGCTGGAGCTGGGACAGAACCGAGTGCTTTTGCGATTACACTTCACCCATCTCGCCCATCCTCATAGATGTCTCCGGCGATCAATTCCAGATGACAGACGCTCAAGGGGGCGTCCAATTCGATCTCAACAGCGACGGCCCGGCGGAAAGAGTATCTTGGACGGCGGCTGGCTCAGACGATGCCTGGCTGGCGCTCGACCGTAACACTAATGGCGCGATAGACAACGGCACAGAGTTGTTCGGTAATTTCACGCCACAGCCAACAACCAGCACTCCGAACGGCTTTCTTGCCCTGGCCGAGTTTGATAAGCCGGAGAACGGCGGTAACGCTGATGGTGTGGTTGACATTCAAGACAACATCTTCTTCTCGCTGCGATTGTGGCAGGACACGAATCACAACGGCATCTCGGAGGCGGCGGAGTTACACACTTTGACGGAACTAGGGATAGCCAGTATCGAGTGTGATTACAAGGAGTCGAAGCGGGTGGACGAATACGGCAACGAGTTCCGGTATCGCGCGAAGGTCAGCGATGCCAGGGGAGCGCAAGCGGGACGTTGGGCGTGGGATGTGTTCTTAGTCTCTACCCCTTGAGAATCCGTAGAAACTGGAAAGAGAGCCGCCCGGAAGGTCACCACAGACCTTCGGGCGGTTCTGCTGTCTGTTAATAAAGCGGTTCTGCGGGGCCGATTCGTTTTAATCGTCGGGCGCGATTCCTGCTTTGGGCTGAGCCAGGGGAGAGGTGACGGGCGGCGTGGAGAGAAGCTGGTTGTAGATTTCGGGGAAGGAGCGGACGCGGCCCTGGCCGTCCGTGACGACGTGGCCCGTCTCGCCTTCGGCGATGACCTGCCCGTCCGAGACGCGTATGATCTCGTAGCCGAAACGCAGCGCGCGGCGTCGCTTCTCCGTGATGTGTGTTCGCACAAGGAGCTGATCGTCGTAGTAGGCGGGCGCTTTGTACCGGCAGTAGCTTTCGGCGACGACCAGAAAGGCTTGCTCGTTCTCTTCCATCTCGCGATAGGAGAAGCCGCGCGCCCGACAGAACTCCGTGCGCCCGATCTCGAACCAGACCAGATAGTTTGCGTGATAGACCACGCCCATCTTGTCCGTCTCGGAATATCGCACGCGAACCATAGTCTCGTGCCACTCCGGCTCTCTCTGTGCATCTTCAAGGGTCGAATTCGCCATCTGATGGACATCGCCTCCCACGTTTGGTCTTTCAACAGAGGGGTGTCTCTGGTAAATTAAGTCGTTGTGCCTTTGAAGCGGACTATAAAAGCGAAAGGTTGGAGATGTCAAAGAAAATCAGACTGTTGACGGCGGGCCTGCTGGCCTCGCTCGCGATGGCGGCCCTGATGTTGAGCGGCGCGGCGGCGCTCGGCGTGCGCGCACAGGGCGGGGCAGTGGCTCCCACGAACGCCAAGAGCGCGGCGGTCACGGCGGCGACGACCGCCGTTTTGCAGGAAACGAGCGAGCTTAGAAAGCTGTCCGTCCTGCGACCTGTCAAGAGCGGGGCGCAATCGCGCGCCGAAATCGAGCGCATGATTATGAAGAACCTGGACGAGGACACCACGCCCGAGGAGATGCACGCTTCGGAAGTGGCGCTCAAAAAGCTTGGGCTCGTGCCGCTTGATTTTCAGTACCGTCCGTTCATCGTCAGCCTTTTGACCGAGCAGGTCGCGGGCTACTACGATCCCAAAGCGCAGGAGTTCTACCTCGCCGACTGGATCGATGTTGACGGGCAAAAGCCCGTCATCGCGCATGAATTGACGCATGCCTTGCAGGACCAGCATTTCAACCTTCGTCGCTTCGAGAAATGGCCCAAGGGCGACTCGGACGCGGAGCTGGCCGCTCATGCTCTGGTCGAGGGCGATGCCACGCTCGCCATGCAGTTTTATATAGGCCGCAACCCTCTGCGCGCCATCGCCATGCTGAGGTCGAT
>DASQYE010000431.1:0-2617 GCA_035639355.1 Pyrinomonadaceae bacterium | reverse complement strand
GGCGGCGCTGGCGCGTTTGGGTCATTTCGAGCAGGCGCGGGGGGCGCTTGAGCGGGCGGTGGAGGTGGCGGAGCGTGCGGGCGCGCTCAATGGCGCGGGGCTGGCGGCGCTGACGATGATCGAGGAGTTGGAGGGGCGGCTCGCTCCCTCGGAGATGCGCGCGGCTTATGAGCGGGCGGACGAGTTGCTGGCCGACTCGCAGCATCCGAAGACGTTGCGCCGTTTGCGTGCGGCTGCGCGGCGGGTGTTGGCGGCGCGACGTGCGCGCCGGAGCACGGAGGGTCAGGGGCTTCGCACGCCCGACTTCGTTTACGAGTCGGCGCAGATGGTCGCGCTGCTGCGCGCGGCGCATCAGGTGGCGGGCACGCCAGCGCCTGTGCTGGTTACGGGCGAGACCGGGACGGGCAAAGAGATGCTCGCGCGCTTCATTCATGAGTGGAGCGGGCGCTCCGGGAGGTTCGTGGCGGTCAACTGTGGCGCGCTGACCGAAACGCTGGTCGAGTCGCAGCTCTTCGGCCACATGAGGGGAAGCTTCACGGACGCCGTGGCGGATCACGCGGGCGCTGTGCGGCAGGCGCGAAGCGGCACGCTCTTTCTGGATGAGATAGGCGAGATGAGCACGGGCAACCAGGGCAAGCTTTTGCGGCTGGTCGAGCAGGGCGAAATTCATTCCCTGGGAGCGCCCGTGCCGGAGCACATAGATGTCAGGATTATCGCCGCCACTAATTGCAACTTGAAGGAGGAGGTGGAGCGCGGATTCTTCCGCAAGGACCTCTTTTACCGCCTGCAAACCTTTCACCTGGAGATTCCGCCGCTCAGGGAGCGGCCCGAAGACATCCCCGCACTGGCCCTGTATTTCATAGAGGAGGCGCTTGAACGCCACGGACGCCGGGTGACGTTCACGCCCGAAGCGGTCGAAGCGATGCGAGAGCTTCCGCTCAGGGGCAATGCGCGCGAACTGCGCTCTTTGATCGAGCGGACGGTGCTGACTGCGCCTTATGAAGCGACGATCACGCGCGAGGCGGTCGAGACGCTCTCCCTGCGACGGACGCAGATGATGGGCCTGGCGGACGCTTGGGCGGGCTGCGTGCTGAGCGAAGAGGTGCTTAGCTACGAGGGCAATCTGATCCGTCTGGCGCTTCATGCCGCGCAGGGCCAGCCGACGCGAGCGGCGCGATTGCTAGGAATCTCTCACCAGCGGCTCTCTTCCATTCTACAGGGGCGGCATAAGAATCTTCTCGCCGCCAGAACTCCCGTACAGCGGCGCAAGCGAAGCATTATCAAAATCAGATGACGGGCTTGGCGTCATTAAACTCGACCGTCTTCCTTATTAAACCAGACTGTCTTCCTTAAAACCCTGCCGCGCGGCCGCGCTCGTCCGTGGCCCGGAAATCCAACAGGCTAACCGAACCCTTAAAGGACTTCTGCGAGCCGTATGGCTGGAAGAACGCGGGGGTAGGCGAAGCCTGAGCGCGGCTGCTATGATGTGCTCTCGGCTCCACCCAAGACCAGGGTTCATTCGACGACCAAAGGGAGGTTCAAGCAATGTCCACACCCAGGCCCGGCAAGGCGCGCGGCGCGTCAAGCCCCGCGCGAAGCGGCCACCCCGGCGCATTACGCTGCCGTCGTAAATTCCTAAAATATTTTCCAGGCGGATTCCGCGACGAGACGTACATCGACTGGGAGAGGGATTACAAGTGGGAGGCGCACGAGCAGTGGGACGAAGGGCTGAACGCGGCGGCGTACCGCTCGCTTCTGCGGGACGGCGATTTCAAGGAGATAGCAGCGCGCGCCGTGAGGCTCGAATCGCGAACCAACCTGCTCTTCTCGTTTGAGAAGATGGCGCTGCGCGACGCTGTGAAGTCGCCTGGGGGAGCCCGCACTTTTAGCGAAGGGCTCTACGAATTTATATACGGGGCCGGGGACGCGGAGCGCAAGTTTGAGAACTGGTGCGAGACGGTCGCCGCCCTGCCGCGTAAACAGACGCGCGTATTGACGTGGCCACTGGTCACAGTCTTCGGATTCATAGCTTTGCCAGAGACGCACATCTTCCTGAAACCGAACGTCACACGGACGGCGGCGCGCGAGTACGGCTTCGACTTCCAGTATCGTTCACGTCCGGCCTGGGATACTTATTCAAGTCTACTGGAGTTTGCCGAAGCGGTGCGGCGCGACGTGCGTGACCTGAAGCCGCGCGACATGATAGACATTCAATCGTTCATCTGGGTGCAGGGGTCGGACGAATACCCTTAGGCATGACTGCGCGCGGCCGCGCGCCCGGAGCGCGTGCTCTCCCACCGAGAGGAAGGCTCCGGCCGAAATGCGCCTGAATGTGCCTGCCGGGGGCCTGCGCTCTTCGTCGGCCCCGTGTGCCCGTGCTATAACTATGCTCAAACCAAGCTCTGCCGGTATTCTCTCTGTGTAGAAGGATAGGCTGATTTTCCGTATGAAAGTAGATAAGACCATCTCATATAACTCGAAGACGGCCATGTCTCTTTTAAGCTTGCGCGTCACGGCCGTCGCGCTCTTCTTGCTTCTATGGGCTCTCTTTTCGCCCGCATACGTGTCGGCCCAGGGGGGCGGCCGCGTCAAGGGCGTCGTGACGGATTCGACCGGC